>VYCZ01000200.1:0-3893 GCA_009843675.1 Gammaproteobacteria bacterium
AGACCAGGAAAAGATTGAAGCATTATTCAACGCCGCACATGAAAAACAGTACGGTCACTCCATGCAGGACCCTATCCAGATTGTGACTTTACGCTTGCGCGCAGTGGGACTGCTGGGACGTCCGGATCTGCCGAACCTGGATGCGGATACGGCGGCTCCGGCAAATAACGGCAGCAGACAGATATACCGTTCCGGGACCGGCGGCAGGGAACCTTACTTCATATATGACAGGGAAGTTCTCAGGGCAGGGATGCAAATCCGGGGACCTGCAATCATAGAAGAACCGACTTCAACTACCGTAATACACAGGAATGATAACCTGATCGCAGGCCGCTATGGTGAACTCCTGGTCAGTATCAGCTAGACTATGGCAAACAGGTACATAACAGAAGAACGGGATCAAAAACATGGCTGATGTCGACTCAATTACGGTAGAGGTCATACATAATTACTTGTTATCGGCGGCGCGGGAGATGAACCGGAATCTCATGCGTACCGCCTACAGTACCCTGATATACGAAGTTCATGATTTCGGTCTCGGTATTTATGACAGGGAGTGCCGGCTGCTTGCCGAAGCGCCGGGACTGGCCGTGTTTACCCGCAGCAATGATTACGGGCTGAACAAAATGGTCGAATTTCTCGGCTATGACAATATTCACCCCGGTGACGTAATCCTGCTCAATTACCCGTACTGGAGTTCAACCCATACCCTGGATGTGATGGCGGCATCGCCCATTTATCATAAGGATGAACTGGTGGGTTTTACCGCGGTGAAGGAACACTGGCTTGACCTGGGACAGAAAGATCCCGGTTATTGCCTGGACACCATTGATCTTGCCCAGGAAGGGCTGGTCTTTCCCTGTTCCAAGATCTATTCGAAGGGGGTATTGAACAAGGAACTGGAACAACTGATTCGCTTCAACAGCCGTATGCCGGACCGGGTGATCGGCGACATGAATGCACAGATTTCCGCGTGCCGGACCGGGGAGCGGCGCGTACAGGAACTGGTGGAAAAGTTTGGCGTTGAAACCTACGCGGAAGCAGTGAAAAAGATGCTGGACCACGGCGAACGCCTGGCGCGCAAGCGCCTGGCGGAGTTGCCGGACGGCACCTGGAGCGCGGAAGACTATGTCGATGATGATGGTGTTGTGCGCGACCAAAAAATGCGCCTGCAGACCACGGTAACCATTGCCGGTGATGAGATGACCATAGACTGGACCGGCTCGGATGATAAATGTAAAGGCCCCATGAACGTGCCGATAGGCACCACCGAAGGAGTTTGCGCCCTGGTCTTCAAGTCGATTACCACTCCGGACACCCCCGCGAATGAAGGCAACTTTCGGCCGTTGAAGGTGATTGCCCCGGAAGGCTGTATCATGAACGCACAACCGCCGTCACCCACATTTACCCTGTGGACGGCCCTGATTGCGCCCGAGGTGGTGACCAAGGCCCTGGCCAAGGGGATGCCCGACAGCATCCCGGCATGCAGCGGCGGGGATATCTTTTCCCTGATGGGTGTCGGCACCCACCCGGAGACCGGCAAGCTCTGGATTGAAAGCACCAATGAAGGCATCGGGTTTGGCGGGCATTCCGCCGACGATGGCGAGAGCGGCATTATGCACCTGCCCCAACCCGGCAGCCGTAACAACCCGGCTGAGGCGCTGGAAACCAAGGCGCCCTGGCTCATCGACACCAACGGCTTGCGGGCTGATTCGGGGGGAGCCGGAAAACATCGAGGGGGGCTGGGAATTACCCGCACCTATCGTTTTCTCTCGGATGCCTCCGCATTGACCCTGGTAAAGAAAACCAAGACCTCGCCGTGGGGCATGGCTGACGGGGAGGACGGGCAGGCCGGGGCGGTTATCGTGCGGCCCGGCACCGAACGGGAACAGGTAACCGGCGCCATTTATGAGGAGGTGGCGGCGGGTGACGTGATCATCAATCAGTCCGGCGGCGGCGGCGGTTGGGGCAACCCCCTGGATCGCGACCCCGCCCTGGTGCTTGACGATGTCAGGAACGAATTTGTATCGGTTGTTGCCGCCCGGGAGAAGTATGGCGTAATCATCGACCCTGATAACATGACGGTTGACGACATGGCGACTGATGAGTTGCGTACCTCCATGTCGTCAGCGCCGAATTAGCGTATAAAAGACAAGGGGAGAAGTGTATTGAGCAGCCGTATCGGCGTTGATATAGGCGGCACGTTTACCGACCTCATTTTTTTCAATGAGGATGACGGTTCCGTGCTGGTGGACAAGGTGCCCACCACTCCGGCAGCGCCTGAAATCGGTTGTGTCGATGCGATAAATTCGGCTGTTGCGCCCGATTTGCTCCGGTCATCCTCTTATTTTCTCCATGGCACGACAGTGGGACTGAATGCCCTGCTCGAACGCAAGGGTTCCGTCGTGGGATTATTGACCACCAGCGGTTTCCGCGATGTCCTGGAGATCCGCAAGGGTTCGAGGGAAGAGTGGTATAACGTGTTCTGGGTCCCCGATGCGCCCCTCGTGCCGCGCAGGCGCCGGCTTGAAGTCCGGGAGCGGATGCTGTCCAACGGCGAGGTTCTGGAACCGCTGATTGCGGAAGATGTTATTGATGCTGTGAAGACGCTCCGGGAACAGGGGGTGACTGCCATAGCCGTATCCTTCCTGAATTCCTACATGAACCCCGCCCATGAAATCGAAACCGAAAGGCTCATCCGCGCGGCCGGTTTCGACGGCGCCGTCTCCCTCTCGCACCGCGTGTCCGGTGAATACCGCGACTATGAACGCTCTTCCACTACCGTGATAGACGCTTACGTGCGCGGGCGCCTGTCAAATTACATGGAGCATATTGAATCCCGTTTGCGCGCGGGCGGGTTTGACGGCACCTGCCTGATTACCCGTTCCGGCAGCGGTTCCATGACCTTCACCGAGGCGGCGGAGCGCCCCTTTGAAACCATCATGTCAGGCCCTGTTGCCGGGGTCGAAGGCGCGGCGGAACTGGCGCGCACCCTGGGACTGGGCGACATCATCTCTGCCGACGTGGGCGGCACCAGTTTTGATACGGCATTGATCCGGGATGGGCGTCCGCAGTTGCTTTACGAAGGTTCGGTGCTGGGCATGCCGTTACAGACACCGTGGGTGGATGTGCGCTCTATCGGCGCCGGCGGTGGTTCCATCGCTTACGTTGACGTGGGAGGCCTGCTGCAGGTCGGTCCGCAAAGCGCAGGCGCGGAACCCGGTCCTGCCTGTTATGGCCGCGGCGGCACACATGCCACCGTGACGGACGCCGCATTTTACCTGGGCATGCTGGCGTCAGGGGTCCTTGCTTCCG
This sequence comes from Gammaproteobacteria bacterium, assembly GCA_009843675.1. Lineage (GTDB taxonomy): Bacteria > Pseudomonadota > Gammaproteobacteria > Eutrophobiales > Eutrophobiaceae > JAAXHV01. The sequence continues at coordinate 3,316 of VYCZ01000200.1, forward strand.
GCATCAGGCTGGATCGCGGCAAGTCGGAAGCGGCGCTGAAGCCCCTGGCCGACAGGCTCGGCTACGACCTGACGCAGACGGCGGAAGGAATTATAACCATCGCAGTGGCCGCCATGGCCAATGCCATCCGCGAGATTACCGTGGAGCAGGGTTTCGACCCCAGGGAGATGAAGTTACTGCCGTTTGGCGGTGCGGGCCCGATGCTTGCGACCGAGTTAGCGCGGGAACTGGATATGCGCGAGCTCATCATTCCGCCCTGTGCCGGGAACTTTTCCGCACTGGGACTGCTGACGTCCGACCTGTTGCAAAGCGCGGCCCTGACCCGGCCCATGCCGCTCAATGACGAGTCGCTGAGCCAGGCAAACGACATACTCGCGGGCCTGTTCAAGGATTTGAAATCCAGGGGTCCGGCAGGGGCAAACGGAACCGAGACGCAACTGGAGGTTGCCCTGGACCTGCGTTATACCGGGCAGGAGCATACCATCAACGTTCAGCCTGACACCGATGACGGCATGATCACGGCTGCGGCGGACGACGTGCAGAACCGGTTTGAGGCCGCATACCAGGAAGCCTATGGC
>VYCZ01000200.1:3903-4229 GCA_009843675.1 Gammaproteobacteria bacterium
TTGTTGAACTTGTTTCCATCCGGGCCTCGGTGCGCCGGCCTTTATCCGGCTCGATGGACTTCACCGGGACCGAAAGCAGCGGGGGCGGCGCTTGCGCCGATTCTGTCCGGGCTTACAGCTTCATCCGCGGGGAATACTCGGAGTTTACCGTCATGGAGAGGAGTCAACTGTCTGACGGTGAACAGTACGAGGGTCCCGCCATTATCATCGAACCCACCACTACCACCTATGTTGATGCGGATTGCCGGTATACTGTTGATGCCGGTGGTTGTTTCCGAATTAATATGGAGGAAACCTGATCATGGATATGGAAACCACACGCTATA
>VYCZ01000362.1:0-676 GCA_009843675.1 Gammaproteobacteria bacterium
TTCGTCAGCCGGCCCTGTCTCAGAACATAACTTTTAACTGCGCGTCTTTCGTCCATTGCAACCAATTCCCTTGTGCGCGTAGTATTAGCTGAAGAAAGTACCGTCTATCGGCGATGACGCGCTGGCGTATGCCCGTCTCGGCATGCGCCCGGCCAGGTAAGCTTCCCGGCCCGCCTCTACGGCTTTTTTCATTGCCGACGCCATCAGGACCGGGTTTTTCGCCTCCGCGATTGCCGTGTTCATCAGGACGCCGTCGCAACCCAGTTCCATGGCGATCGCCGCGTCCGAGGCGGTGCCGACCCCTGCATCCACCAGGATCGGCACGCCGGCGTTCTCGACGATGGTCCTGATATTGTAGGGGTTGCGTATCCCCAGCCCGGATCCGATGGGCGCGGCCAGCGGCATCACCGCGATACAGCCCATTTCCTCGAAGCGCAACGCCATGATCGGATCGTCGTTGGTGTACACCATGACCTTGAAATCTTCCTGTACCAGTATCTCCGCCGCCTTGAGGGTTTCCGGGATATCCGGGAACAGGGTCTTCTTGTCGCCCAGCACTTCCAGCTTTACCAGGTCGTGGCCGCCCAGCAGTTCGCGCGCCAGGCGGCAGGTGCGCAACGCCGAATCGGCGTCGAAGCAGCCTGCGGTGTTGGGCAGGATGGTGTATTATTCGGGG
>VYCZ01000362.1:686-4223 GCA_009843675.1 Gammaproteobacteria bacterium
CGAGCAGGTTGGGTTCGTCTTTTGCCTGGCCGATATTGGTGCGGCGGATCGCCACCGTGACGATTTCCGCCCCGCTGGCCCCAATGGCCTTGCCGGTTTCCTCCAGGTCCCGGTATTTTCCCGTACCGACCAGCAGGCGCGATGTGTAGACTTCATCGGCGATGATTAAGGTGTCTTCAGGCATGTTGGCGTAGCAGCAGGTCTGGACGCGTACTCATCCCCCACCGATTGCGGTGACTATTTCAATTTCGTCACCGTCCGCCAGCCGGTGGTGATTGAAGGCGCTGTGCGAGACGATCTCCCTGTTGATCTCCACTGCGACGTTGCCCTCGATTTCCAGCGCAGAGATCAGGTCGGATACCGTCGCCACGTCAACCAGGGAAGTCTGTTCACCGTTAACGAGTAAATTCATGGACGTTATTATACAAAATCGTTGTAAGATATGCTGATCGGCCAATGCGGGTGTAGTTCAATGGCAGAACATCAGCTTCCCAAGCTGAGAACGTGGGTTCGATTCCCATCACCCGCTCAAACACACATTCTTAACTGAACAACTCCAGTTGATTCCTCAGCGCGGCCTGGGCCGCGGCCAGGCGCGCGATGGGGACGCGGAACGGCGAGCAGGAGATATAGTCCAGTTGCACCGACTGGAAGAAGTTGATCGACTCCGGATCGCCTCCGTGCTCGCCGCAGATGCCGCATTTCAACTCCCGTTTTACCGACCTGCCGCGGTGCACCGCCTGTTCGACAAGCTGGCCCACACCGGTGACGTCCATGCTCAGGAACGGGTTTTCCTCCAGCAGGTTTTTCTCCAGGTATTCAGGCATGAAACTGCCGATATCATCCCTGCTGTAGCCCAGGGTCATCTGGGTCAGGTCATTGGTGCCGAAACTGAAGAAGTCGGCGTGCACGGCGATGTCGTCAGCGGTAATGGCGGCCCTGGGAACCTCGATCATGGTGCCTATGGGGATATCCAGTTTGCCGGTAAACTTTTTCCTTTGTACCACTTCGCCGATAACCTGTTCCACTTTTTCCCTTAGCATGGACAACTCGCTTTCCAGCCCGACCAGCGGGATCATGATCTCCGGTTGCGCGTTGATGCGTTTCCTCCTGCAGTTGATGGTAGCCTCGACGATGGCGGTTATCTGCATTTCCAGTATTTCCGGGTAGGTCACCGTCAACCGGCACCCCCTGTGCCCCAGCATGGGGTTGACCTCGTGCAACTGGTTGACCCGGCGGATGACCTTGGCGACGCTTACCTTCATGGTCCGGGCGAGCCGGCGCTGCTGTTTTTCTTCTTCCGGGAGGAATTCGTGCAGCGGCGGGTCCAGCAACCGTATCGTGACCGGCAGGCCGCGCATGGTGCTGAAGATACCCTCGAAGTCCCGGCGCTGGAACGGCAGCAGTTTTTTCAGCGCCGTGCGCCGCGCGCTCTCGGTTTCGGCGAGGATCATTTCACGCATGGCGGCAATGCGATTCTCGCCGAAGAACATGTGCTCGGTCCGGCAAAGCCCTATCCCTTCGGCGCCGAACTCCAGCGCGGTGGCCGCGTCCATGGGGGTATCGGCATTGGTGCGTATCACCAGTTTGCGCGTCTCGTCGGCCCAGGACATAAGCGTCCTGAATTCGGGTGAAAACACCGGCGGCTGCTTGGGAACGTCGCCCAGCATCACCTCGCCGTTGCTGCCGTCGATACTGATCATCTCATCAGGGCCGATTATCCTGTCCCTGACGGTCAGGGTTTTGCGCTTGTTGTCGATAATCAGCTCGCTGGCGCCGGTAACGCAGCATTTTCCCCAGCCCCGCGCCACGACCGCCGCGTGGCTGGTGGAGCCGCCGGTGGAAGTCAGGATGGCTTCCGCGGCATGCATCCCGTGAATATCCTCGGGGCTGGTTTCCCGCCGCACGAGTATTACCGGCAGGCCGCTCTCACTCTTTTCCACCGCCTCATCGGCCGTGAAAACGGGATAGCCGGATGCGGCGCCGGGCGATGCCGGCAGTCCCGTGGTCAGCACCTCCCGTTTTGCCTTATGGTCGAAGGAGGGCAGCAATACCTGGTTCAGGTCATTGGCCGGCACGCGCAACAGGGCGTCTTTCCGGTTGATCAGTTTTTCCCTGACCATATCCACCGCAATTTTTATCGCCGCCGCGCCGGTCCGTTTTCCGGTGCGGGTCTGCAATATGTACAACACGCTTTTTTCGATGGTGAACTCGATGTCCTGCATATCCTTGTAGTGGGTCTCCAGTATCTGTTTTACCCGCAGCAGTTGCTCATATATCTCCGGGCGCCATTTTTTCATCATGGCTACCGGCTGCGGCGTGCGTATGCCTGCAACCACGTCCTCACCCTGGGCATTGATCAGGAATTCCCCGTAAATCTCGTTTTTTCCGGCGCTGGGGTCGCGGGTGAACGCGACGCCCGTGCCTGAATCGTTGCCCATGTTGCCGAATACCATGGACTGGATGTTGGCTGCGGTGCCGATCAACCCGCGGATGTTGTTTATCTTGCGATAGGTCTGCGCCCGCGGGGTGTTCCAACTCCGGAACACGGCCTCGACGGCCTTTTCGAGCTGTTCATGGGGCGCCTGGGGGAAGGTCTCGCCGCTGTGTTGTTTATAGACCTTCTTGTAGGCTGAGATCAGCTTTTCCATACCCTCTTCGTTCAGGTCGGCATCTTCGGTCACGCCGTACTGCTGCTTGATACGTGTAAATACGTCCTCGAAATGGTCATGTTCAACGCCCATTACCACGTTGCCGAACATGTTGATCAGGCGCCGGTAGGCGTCCAGCGCGAAGCGCCGGTTGCCTGTCTGGCTTCCAAGTCCGGCAACGGATCGATCCGTCAGGCCCAGGTTCAGGATCGTATCCAGCATGCCCGGCATGCTGACCGCCCCGCCGCTCCTGACGGAAACCAGCAGCGGGTTGTCATCGTCGCCGAAGCGCTTGCCGGTTTCCTTCTCCAGCCGGGTCATGTTCAGTTTGATGCTGCCCTGCAGACCCTTCGGGAGTTTACCCTCGTTCTGGTAATACTCGGCGCAGGTGGTGGTGGTAATGGTGAACCCCGGCGGGACGGGGAGGCCGATACTGGTCATCTCAGCGAGATTGGCGCCCTTGCCGCCGAGCAGGTTTTTGTCGTTCCGGCTGCCCTCGGACAACTGGCTGCCGAAGTAATAGGTGCGCTTTACGCTGTCCTGCCTGCCTGTCAAGAGTCCCGGCCCTCGCCGGCCCACAGGTCGGTAAAGTTGTTGACGGGCATCTCCTCCAGCGTCTGCCGGTCTGCGCAGGCAGCGAGAATGGCGTTTTTCCGGGCCGCGGAGAAATGCCCGGCAACCGCATTGTTGAATTTTTCCAGCAACAGGGGGATGCCCTCACTGCGCCGGCGCCGGTGGCCGACGGGATATTCAACCACGACCTTCTCCGACGCCGACCCGTCCCGGAAGAATACCTGCACCGAGTTGCCTATGGCGCGCTTTTCCGGGTCGTGGTAGTCGATGGTGAACTGCCGGTTTTCCGTCACCTGCATCCTGTCCCTGAGCG
>VYCZ01000386.1:0-3347 GCA_009843675.1 Gammaproteobacteria bacterium
GTACATGATCGCCGATACCCACATGCAGGCGATTGGCGTGATAACCATCGTTGAAGTTTTCCAGCATCACCTTCCAGTTCCATGGCAGGTCTTCGTAGGTGGCGCCGGTTTTTGTGTAACAGCTATCCAGTTCGAAGTGGGACAGCAACTCCGTGAGTTGCTCCAGCGTCGGCGCGAGCGCATCACCTTCTTCCGTAAAGCGGCAAAAAATAAACCCGTTCCAGATCTCCACCGGCAATGACGGCAGGCCGTACTGCGCCTTGTCAAACTCGACCGCCTGGTCCATTTCCGGCATACCAAGCAATCTTCCATCCAGGGCATAACTCCAATGATGGTACGGGCAGAGAAACCTGTTACAGTTGCCGCTGCCTTCGGCGACAACCATGCCGCGATGCTGGCAGACTGCGGAGAGAACGCGTACCTGCCCATCCCGGTCGCGTACGACCAGCAGGGGTTCATCCAGCAGGATAAACTGGTACCAGTCGCCAGGGTTCGGGACCTGCGAGGTGCGCCCGACACACAACCACTCCCTGGTAAAAATCGTGTTACGTTCGAACCGGTGAAATTCAGACGAGGTGTAAAGGATCGGCGGCAGTATCCCGGCCTCGTTGACCGGTGCGGTGGCGGCATCAAAGGCCTTCAGCATATCCGCTCCGAATAACTCTTGGGAGTTCATCATTGCCAATCTCCAGACAATACAGCTTACAATGTTAACTTTTCTTCAGGTATTTCTTCGTAACCGAAGACAGCCCGGTCCTGGCATATTCACGGCATGTCCGATCCTTGAACTCCAGCGCCTTTTCCCATTCGTCAATAGGATAGGCATCACGTTCCGCCACCACGCGTATTTCCCGAACCACCCGTTCATCCAGCCCCATCTTCGCCGCGATTTCCTGGTCGGACAAGGGCCGCTTGCGTCTCTCTTCGGGCAGGAATTCCTGTGTGTTCACCTGCACGGACTGGGAATAGGACAGGATTTCGTCCTTGTATTTTTTATAAGTCTCCGGGTCAACAAAATAAAAGCCCATGACAGTCTCCTGTATCAGTGGTTATTTTTTAAGCCGGTGTTTGCCGCCTACCGGGCAAACGCGCATGCACTCAAAACACTGGCCCTGGCTTACGTTGGCATAGGTCATGGACCAGAGCGTGCGGGAAAATAATGAAGAGTAAAGCATCAGTTTTTGCTGTTCCTTGTCTTTTTCCTTGAGCGTTGCATCCAGGACTTTTTGAAAACCCGGCACCCAGCTTGTTTCCACCCGTGAGCTGCAACGGGCCACGTCATAACGCCGTTCCGCGATGCGGCCGTTTTCCAGTCGCCCGCCAAGACAGCCGCCATCATCTATGGGACAGGTTGCCATGCAGGGGGTGGTGCCTTGGTCATCCCACATTTCCCGGCACTCCGGGGCCGGGCAGACAGGCTCGGCCAGCGGCCCGTCTACTTCTAATGGCAGGGTGCTGATGACAACGGAGTAATACAAGAACCCATACTCTGGATTCAGCACCGGCCCGGCCAGGCTGGAGGTGCCGCAACCCGCCAGTTCTGCCGCCCTGGCAAAACTTACAAAGGGTTGGTTGCCGCTGTCGGTCCCCGGCGGGACACAGATCGCGTAATAGCCATATTTGTCTTCTATAAAGCGGGACAGCCGCTGCGCCAGGTTGTGCATGCGGTCACCGAACGACGTCGTTTCCATGTGCTGGTAGACGGGGCTCAACCAGTCGCCTGCCCGCGGCTGGGCGCCCCCGACCACGTAAACGACCCTGGCCTTGGGTAGCAGATCCGTCGGCCGTTGACCTTCGGGTGAGGCCGTGAACGCCGTCGCATCGGCGACTCCGGTTATCACCGCGCCACCCTTGCGGGCCAGCTTGTCGAGTTCCTGCCTGCACGCGCCGTAATCCACACCGGCTGGCGCGCTCATTTCAGCTTTCTCTCAGGTCGCGTAATCGGACACACGCGCATGCACTCAAAACATTGCGCAACACTTTCCCTGAAAAAACTGATGGCGCTGCAGGAACGGGTAAAAAAATCGGAATTGATCATGTTCGTCTGCGTGTCCGGATCATCTTCCGCAACGATCTCCGCCATGGCCTTCTGGAAGCTGTTGATGCCGAAATTCATGGCACGCGAGGTACAGCGTTCCCGGTCATACCAGGAGTAAGAGATTTCTCCCTGCTCATCGATCTCTCCGTCCAGGCAACCGCCGTCATCGGACGGGCACGCGGCAATGCACGGCGTCTTGCCGATTTTCCGGTAGGTGGCGACGCACATGGGGTGGGGACAGACGTTCTGTTCCAACATGGGATCACCCGGCAGTTCCAGGGTGGTGACACAGGCGGAGTAATATAACAGACCGTAGCGCGGGTTGAGAATGATATTGGCCGCCAGTGAGCGCGTCCCGAGGCCGGCCAGTACCGCGGCGAGCATCATGCTCATGACCGGGTTATGGCCGCTGACGGAAAGGGCCGGCGCCTGGATGGCATAGTGATCGAGTTCAGCTTCGATAAAGTCAGCCAGGATATGGATCACCAGGTCATTGCGAAAATCATAGCCGTTGACTTCCATGAAACGGTGATTGGGTGACTGCCAGGCCCCGGCGGTGGGCCCGCGGGCGCCCACGACTATCACGCTGCGCGCCCCGGGCAGGACGTCAACAGGCCTGTGCCCTTCCGGCACGTCCCTGTCCCAGCGCTCCACGGGGGCGATGCCCACCACGTCGGCGCCGGCATCCAGCGCGAACTCCTTTACCCTGCCGGCAAGACGTTCCGGCCCGGCATTTTCTGCAACATCACGGACACCGGCAGGCGTATTCATAGAACAATAACTTTACCAGTCATTTTCCACCAGGTACTGCTCCAGGAAATAGAGCCAGTCATATTTGCTGCGCAAGGCTTCCACATCCACACTATAACCGACATTTTCAAACCATTTTTCCATAATGGTCATTTCTTCACCTTGCTGTTCTTCATATTCATCCCATGGCACCTGGACGTATTTCACTTCTCTTCCGGTAACCCGTGAGAATATCCCGGCAATTTCCAGTTGGGTATGATCATCACCGGCAATGTCAATGGATACACCCAGCCATTCGGCAGGATTATCAAATGCCTCGGCGGCGAAACGGCCGATATCCTTGACGGCAATGTGCTGATGGCGCGTTTCCGGCGACAGCGGCCCGTAAATAATCCCGTTTTCAATATGGACGCGGGAATACTCCCAGTTTTCCATGAATGAGACAGGTCGTATTATCGTGTAAGGCAGTTGTACGGATAGGATATATTTTTCAATCTCGTACTTGCTGTCGAAATGGGGGATGCCGGTGTTTTTATCGGCGTTAGCGACCGATGTATAG
>VYCZ01000386.1:3357-4215 GCA_009843675.1 Gammaproteobacteria bacterium
CCCTGCCTGATTTCCCCTTGCTTGCCGTGTTCCCAGAAATTCTGAACGGAAAACACGCCATAAGCACCTTGCGTAGCCCGATTTAATGAATCCATATCATTGAAATCACCCTTGACCATTTCAATGCCGAGACCGGCAAGCTGTTGCGCACGTTCACTATCCGGGTTGCGGGTCAAACCGCGCACACGATAACCGCGGGACAATAATTCCCTTGCCACCGCTCCCCCCTGTCTGCCGGTGGCGCCGGACACCAGGATCAGCTTGTCCGAATTAGCGCTTGCCGCGGTCTTTGTTGCTGAAGTATCCGCTTCGTTGCCGTTCTCGCAGGCTGCTACCGAGAACAACAGGAGCAGGCAAGCGAGCAGGTTACGTGAAAAGCAGTTATGAGAATATTGCATAATTTTAATGTGCCGCGTTGTTTCAGGAGCGCCTGCCCAGTTCCAATCGCACCAGAAAAACCAGGAGCAGCACCGCGCCTGCTGCAAACACGACATCTCCCGGCACACGCAACCAGACCAGCGTTTCCATCAGCGGCGAGTGCAGGAGTTCCGGGGAACGGGCGTACCAGTAGCCCTGGTCGAAGGACACCAGCGTCTGGATGATGCCCTGGGGCAGCAACGAACCGAACACCATCAGCGCCAGTCCGCCGTTGAACAGCCAGAACACCCATTTCAGAGTCTTGTCAGACCAGGCGCCCTGAACCTGGGGCAGGTCGCGGCGGCATAACAGCAGCAGGCCGATGCCCAGCATGCCATAGACGCCGAACAAGGCGGCATGGCCGTGGGTCGGCGTAGTCAACAAACCCTGCAGATAGTTCAGCGCCAGCGGCGGGGGATGAGGAAGCCCAGAACGCCTGCG
>VYCZ01000069.1 GCA_009843675.1 Gammaproteobacteria bacterium
GGTCCGGATACATGCGTCGATAGTCAGTCATCTTGTCTGCCTTGATGGTAATTTGAGTACTTGATCTACGAGACCTGTCATTGATATGGATAAAGAGATTACTGTAAATGCCTGCCGGAAAAAATAGTAATATCGTTTTGTTTTTTTTGGAGGACAGGCGTCCCTGTAAATCTCTCTTCATGATAATCGGCTATAATGCTTTGCTATGGCACGCAGATGTAATGTGCACGCCAATAGCCGGCTGTTTCATCAGCGGCACACAGACAAGAATAACCAGCGCCAGGAGTTGATAATGAAAAAATACCTATACCTTTCGGTCCTGATCAGCCTGTTCACGTTGTTGGCATCCTGCTCAACCGCCGACCCCGATGCCGAGCTTGCGGCATTCAAGGAGGCCATCAGGGCCAAGTACGACCTGAAGGAACAGGCCTTCAGCGATAACGACCCCATGCCCATCGTGGACCGGTTCTATACGGAAGACGCCATTTCAACCGGTCCGGACACCTACGTCCGGGGCCGCGAGCAACTGATTGAGCAGTACAAGCAGGTCATTGCCTCTACAGTGCGCATCGAGTCCGTGCATACCCATGTCAACGGTAACGCCGGTTGGGACTGGGCGAATTTCTACGTAACGCCGCCGGACCCCGAAGCCGAACCGTTTGCCCTGGTCATACTGTTCCTGTGGGAGAAGCGGGACGGAGAATGGTGGAGCCCCGGCGAGATGTACATGGTCGGCGAGTTGAAATAGCGGCATCCTCACAGCCGGGGGGACTCACGCGGCGATAGCCAGGGCTGCGTCATGAAGCATGTCCGATACAACAACCTCACACCCGTAACTGTTTGTATCCTGATTGCCCTGTTTGCCGCCCTGCCTGCTTCAATGCATGCGGATATTATCCCGGGTAATCCGGTAAACGAAGAATTCGAACTCGATCTCGGACCCCAGGGAAAAGGCTTGAACCGGGACCTGTATGGTTACGGCACCTTGTCGAACCGGGAAAACATCGAGGCTGGAGAATGGGGAACCTGGGAACTTGTTTACCATGTCGGGCGCCTGGGTGTGGATGATGGCGGACGAATCTTCCTGCTGTTCAATGCCGTTGCGGACTGGGGCCGGTTTCAATTTGATGACCCACGGACTGCCGGTTACGTATCGGTGCGTACGGACGGCAATGCACTGGTCAGCGCCCACAGGAATTCGCGACATGCAGGACCCAGACCCTTCTGGGGTGGAATTATCATTACTGTTCGGGAAGGAAATCTCGTCAAGGGAAACAAGGTTTTTATCACGCTCGGCGACCGAACCGGCGGCAGTCCCGGCATACGCGCTCCTACAATCGTTTCGCACCTCGCCCATGAGTACCGTTTTATGGTTGATCCGCTGAATGCGGTCAATCCTGTGAGGGTGAAAGATTCGCCCAGGACCCAAATCATCGGTGGAGAAACCGTCAGACTGGAAGCCCTGTGGCCTTCCGAAGTCACCCCGGGAAAGCGAGCCTGGTTGCTGGTCAAGGCCAAGGATCACTGGGGTAATCCGGCTAAATCGTACACCGGTACCGTCCGGATTAACGCAGAGGGTTTCAGGAACCTACCGGCCACGTATCGTTTTACGGAAAATGATGCGGGATATCATCGATTTGAAGACATCATCATCCCGGAAACCGGCGCTCACGTAATCAACATCTCAGACATCGAGGATGACAGGCTGTCTGCACAAACCAACGTGATGGTGGTTAAGAATGAGGGTAATCTGCGGCCGTATTGCGGCGACTTGCACGGCCAACATATTCGCGGTTCGTCCAATCTCCACCAGTATGCTTCCTATGCCCGCGGTTTTGCCGGCATCGACTTTATGTCCTGGGCGGTAAACGATTTTCACCTGCCAGGCGCAACCTGGCACGCTATCCAGGAAACCAGCAGGGAATTCAACGAGCCAGGCCGCTTTGTGGTGTTTCCCGGTTACGAATGGTCGGGGACCACGGGACGAGGTGGCGATCACAACGTCGTCTACCTGGAGGAAGACCGGCCGCTTTTCCGTAGCGCGTACGTGGAGGAAGATTTGCGGGGCTACGATCAAAAGACGGACCGCTACACGGTTGACTCGTTAACCGGGTCGCTTTCACCTGGTAATGTATTTCTCATGCCGCATATCGGCGGGCGCCGGGCAAATCTTGATTTTTACGATGCTGAAATGATGCCGTTCATCGAAATCTATTCGGACCACGGCCAGTTTGAATGGTTTCTCGAAGAAGCATTAACACGCGGCTTGAAAGTAGGATTTACCGCCAGCAGTGACGACGTGTATGGAAAACTCGGAGACTCCATACCCGGCGTTCGATTGTTTGCCGTACACGGCGGCATCACGTGTGTATATGCAGAGGACCTTAACCGGACGGCTCTGTGGCAGGCATTCATGGCTCGGCGTGTCTATGGCACCACCGGTGAACGTATGCAACTGCGCTTTAACGCCGGTGATCACTGGCTCGGCGAAGAGATTAACCAGACAAAACCACCTGTTTTTACCGTGGAAACCGGCGGCACGGCCGGTATCGAACGCGTAGAGATTTTTCGCGGTCCGGAGGTAGCTTATACCTACAGACCGAAAGCGGGAAAAAATAATGAACGGATTAAAGTAATCTGGCGCGGCGCGGCCTCAAGGGAGAGGGCGAGACAAACCACATGGCGGGGAACCATAAAAGTTGAAGGCGATACAATTAAGAAGAGCTCTCCGTACCGGCTCGATTATCCTACCGAGTTACTCATTCAGGAAAGTATAGATGAAATCCGTTTCGATACATTTACCGCTGGAGACGAAGACGGCGTGATCCTTGACCTGGATGTAACGGATAACGGAACCCTGTTGTTTGAATCGGAGATTAACTCACGAAGTCAATTTGATAATGTCGGCGAAGGAACGAATACCATCAAACTGGAGATACCCTTGAATGAAATAAGCGACAGGGATTTGGCTTACCCCGCCGGCGGCCTTGACCGGGAGATAATTGTCAGGAGGGTGAAAAGTGATTATCCCCGGAGAGTTACGTTTACCTGGACAGAAGATGTATTGCAGGAACAGACAACTGCATACTGGGTACGCGTGTTGCAGGAAGACGGGGCGACCGCCTGGTCGAGTCCGATATTCGTTACGCCTGAAGCCACCGGTCCATTACGCAAATAATTCGTAGAGGTTACATTCGTCAACGCGGACAGGTTTTCCTATCCTTCCAGGATTCGCTCGCCTAACCGTTCCGCCCACCACTGGTTGAATTCCCAGAGACAACGTTCGTACGGGACGGACAACCTGCCCTGCTCATAAAACGGGCTGCGAATCCCGGACTGGCAACGTGCAAAAGCGGGCATATCGTCATTCTCATGAACGGACCTGGCCCATTGAACGCGATCCCGGATCGCCTGTTTGAGTCCCGGGTCTGCAACCGTGCTGCGCGGCATGAGGTCATTCAGCCAGAGGTCATGGCTTTCGGCAGAAGTCGGCATCAACCGGTAATAGGCGACCTGGTCGGCGCCAATTCCCAGCAGCAGGTTAGGCCAGACGAACACTACCATGGGTTCCATCCGTTCAGCCTCGCTAAGAGTTTCGATAAAAGGCAGGTCCATGCCACCGTCAATATTGGTTGCGGATTCGGCCTGCGCCGGTCCGAAGCTGAGGACTGAATACTTGCCCGTGCTTTCGATTGGATAAGAGTTGGCTGCCGGATAGGTGGGCTGAAACGTTTTAACGTGGGCGCCGAGGTGATGGTAGGCCTCGAGAAACGATTCCGAGTTGATTTTCCAGTTCTGGCGCTGATCGTAATAAAAGGCTTCATGTGCCGGGACCAGGTCGGCCATGTGCCAGTTAGCCAGTATCTTCTGTAAACCCGTCAACTGGTTATGCAGCGGTTCTGCATCGCCGCTGATATTGACGAATATAAATCCTTCCCAGATCTCGATGCGCATTTCCCTCAGGCGGCAGTTCTTCCGATCAAAGTTTTTGACCTTGTCCATCAATGGCGCCGCTTTCAGCCGGCCGTCGAGTTCATAGGTCCAGGCATGGAAAGGGCAGACGAACAGTTTTGCATTGCCGCTGCCGGCGGCAACCAGTGTTCCCTTGTGCTGGCAGACACGGGATAAAAGATGAATATCATTATTTTTGTCGCGCGTCAGCACCAGGGGATAGTCGAACACGTCGACACACAGATAATCACCGGGGTTCGGTAC
>VYCZ01000211.1:0-301 GCA_009843675.1 Gammaproteobacteria bacterium
GTGCTGGAAACACGAGAATGTTTTCATCGGCAGTGACGCGCATGCGCCGAAACACTGGCCCCGGCAATTTATCCATTATGCAGACACCTATGGAAAAGAAAAAGCGATGTTCGGTACGGACTGGCCGGTGGTTGATCCCGAACGCGGTGTCAGTGAAGCAAGAGAACTTGGGTTTTGCGATGAATCCTTTTCATTGTTGATGCGCGACAATGCCTTGAGAGTCTTCGGAATCCCAGACCTGGTCAAGCCAGAACCAAAACTCGTTCGTCATTCCCGCGCAGGCGGGAATCCAGTACGCAAA
>VYCZ01000211.1:311-4198 GCA_009843675.1 Gammaproteobacteria bacterium
CTGGATTCCCGCCTGCGCGGGAATGACGGGGGAAGTGGGAATGACGAACAAATTTCTTCACCATCTTACACAAGATTTTACTGACAAGGGACTGACGGTGCCCTCTGTTGCGACTGCAATAGCGCAAAACGCCGCGCGCGCTCCCGATAAAATCGCCGCAGAGGACAGTTTCCGTAAAGTCAGTTACTCTACGCTTCGCAAGCGCATACACGCCGCGGGAACGATGGCATTCCGGGAACCGCTGCTTGCCGACGGGCAGCACTGCGGAATCCTTTCAAAAAACCGCATTGAGTACATCGAACTGATCGCCGGCCTGCCTGAAGCACGCATCGCCGCAACTACTATCAACCCGCTCCTGTCTCCGCATGAGATATTGGAGATCTGTAATGATGCAAGGGTGAAGGTGTTATTTGTGGACCCGCCGAATGAGTCTGCCATTTCCGGCGTGACATTCGATTCCGTTGAAAAAGTTATCGTTTTCGGCAGTCAATATGAAGAGTGGCTGGCGCATGCGCAAGACGGACCGCCGCTGCCCGGCGCTGACCAGGAGCGCCCTTTCACCATTCCGTACACCTCCGGGACTACCGGAAAACCGAAAGGCGTGCTCGTTTCCATGCGTTCCAGGGTAAGGACTTTTTCCGGAATGCAGTCCTGTTACGGTTGCTTCGGCCCGGATGACCGTTTCCTTGCCCTGGCGCCAATGTGTCACGGAGCGGGACTCCTGTTCCCACTCGCTACCGTGTACTTTGGCGGTTTCGCCAGGATCATGGATGCATTTGATGCAGAACAGGTTCTCAGGTTGCTGAATGAAGATTCCATCACCGGAGTGTTCATGGTGCCGACGCATTTTCACCGGATCATGACGCTTCCGGACATCCTGCTCAGGAAGATGTCTCCTTATCGCCACCTGCGAACCGTCATATCCAACGCAGCGCCGCTGTCGCAGGAGCTCAAGGAGAGGATCATCACTTACTTCGGAGAAGGGTTGCTGCACGAGACCTACGGTTCTACGGAAGGTGGTATCGTCTCCAACCTGCAACCTGCCGATCAATTACGCAAATTTCAATGTGTCGGGCAAGCGTTTCCTGAAACTGAAATAAGTATTCGGGCCGAGAACGGCGCTGAATGTGCCGTGGGTGAAATCGGCGAACTGTTTTCCCGAAGCCCTTACCTGTTCAACGGCTACTGGCAACGGGACGGCGAAACCGAGCAGTCGATAAGGGACGGCTGGTGTACAGTAGGCGACCTCGCCCGTTGTGATGATGAAGGCTACGTTTATATTGTTGACAGAAAAAAAGACATGATCATCACTGGAGGCATTAACGTTTACCCCAGGGAGATTGAGGAAATTCTGCTGAGGCATACCGATATCATTGACGCTGCGGTAGTAGGTTTAGCGGATGACAAATGGGGAGAGAGAATTAAGGCATTTGTCGTAACCCGTGATGGCGCTCCTCCGGATGACACCGAACTCCGGAACCACTGCGAAAAGTCCCTCGCCAGGTTCAAAGTGCCGGGAGAATTCGAAGCGATAAATCAAATTCCCCGAAACGCCTCCGGCAAAGTACTGAAAACGGAACTGCGCAAACTATGAGATAAACAAGAACCCGGGGTCAGAGTAAGAATTTCGTCAGAAATTTTACTCTGACCCCTTCCTTTCCGGCATTTCAGCCGTGATATTATGAGTTAATGCAACTCCTCGTCATCCAGAAGATCCTCGGGCTGCTATTGATGCTGTTCAGCATCACCATGCTGCCGCCGCTGAGCATTGCGCTGTGGTATGAAGACAAGACAGTCAAGACATTCATGCTGTGCTTCATGCTTATACTCAGCCTCGGCGCCTTCCTGTGGTTGCCGGTGCGCAAGGTCAACAAGGAACTGCGGCTGCGTGACGGTTTTATCGTCGTGGTATTGTTCTGGGCGGGACTGGGCCTGATCGGCGCCATGCCGTTCCTGCTGGCGTCTTTTCCGGATATGTCATTTACCGATTCGCTGTTCGAATCCGTTTCCGGCCTGACCACCACCGGCGCCACGGTGATCGCCGGCCTCGACCACCTGCCGAAATCCATCCTGTTCTACCGCCAGGAACTGCAATGGTTGGGAGGAATGGGGATCATCGTCCTGGCGGTAGCCATCCTGCCCATGCTGGGAATCGGTGGAATGCAGTTATACCGCGCAGAGACGCCGGGGCCGATAAAGGACTCGAAGCTGGCGCCCCGGATCACCGAAACCGCCAAGGCGCTGTGGTACATCTACCTGTCCCTGACCATCGCCTGCGCGTTGATGTACTGGATAGCCGGGATGTCGCCGTTCGACGCAATCAGCCACAGTTTCTCCACGGTCTCCATCGGCGGCTTCTCCACCCACGACCAGAGCATCGGCTACTTCAACAGTGGTTTGATCAACGCCGTGGCCGTAGTCTTCATGCTGATTGCCGGCATCAACTTCACGCTGCATTTCATCGGCTGGCGTTCCATGAGCCTGAATACTTACCGGAGGGATTCCGAGGTAAAAGCGTTCGTCGGCGTACTGGTCGGGTTGTGCGTGATCACCTGCATCTACCTGGGTGTCAAGCAAACCTATGATGATCCCCTGGAGACAATCGGCCACGGCATCTTCCAGTCGGTGTCTATCGCCACGACGTCGGGCTTTACCACCACCACCTACCAGAACTGGCCCACGTTCCTGCCGGTGCTGCTGATCTTTGCCAGTTTCATCGGCGGCTGCGCCGGTTCCACTGGCGGCGGGCTGAAGGTCATCCGCGTGGTGCTCCTGTACAAGCAAGGCAAGAGGGAGATCAGGCGCCTGGTCCATCCCAATGCCATTATCCAGATCAAGCTGGGCGGCAAACCGGTCGATGAATCCGTCATCAACGCGGTGTGGGGCTTCTTTGCAGCCTACGTGGCCGTATTCGCGCTGTTGCTGATATTGCTCATGGCCACCGGCCTGGACCAGGTAACGTCATTCTCAGCAGTGGCCGCCTGCCTCAACAACCTGGGGCCCGGCCTGGGCGAGGTCGGCGCCAATTACACCGGTATCAACGACCTGTCCAAATGGTTGCTGTGCCTGGCCATGTTACTGGGACGGCTGGAAATCTTCACCTTGCTGGTGTTGTTGACGCCCACCTTCTGGCGCGGGTGACAATATATGGGGTCAGAGTAAGAAATTCGAAGAATTTTTACTCTGACCCCATCAATCCGGCAAATCCGGGACAACCAATGAACAAAACAGACCAGACCAAATGGGACCGGATTTATACAGACAGCCCCGGTAAATCCGCCGAACCCTGCGAAGTCCTGGCGGCGCACTCCCACCTGCTGCCTGCCGGGGGTGATGCCCTGGACCTGGCCTGCGGGCGCGGCGGCAATGCACTGTACCTTGCCTCCCGCGGATATGCTACCTGGGCCTGGGATGTTTCCGCGGTAGCGATACGGGCCCTGTCCGAACAGGCCGGGCGCAAGGACCTGCGGCTGAACGCGGTACAGCGGGACGTGACGGCCGACCCGCCGGCTCAGCAGTCCTTCGACATCATCGTTGTCAGCCGTTTCCTGGACAGGGCCCTGGCCCCGGCCATCTGCGCCGCGCTGCGGCGCGGCGGCTTGCTGTTCTACCAGACCTTCATCCGGGAAAAAGTAGGCGACACCGGCCCGAATAACCCGGCATACCGTCTTGAGGCCAATGAACTGCTACGCCTGTTCCAATCCCTGCACCTGATTTATTACCATGAGGAAGGAACCACGGGCGATACCCGCCGGGGGTTCAGAAACGAGGCAATGCTGGTCGCGCAGAAAAGATAGAGTAAGATATTCGGGGTCAGAGTAAGAAATTCGCCAGAATTTTTACTCTGACCCTGACTTATCCCCACGAATTTCACAAAAAAAGTGATT
>VYCZ01000056.1 GCA_009843675.1 Gammaproteobacteria bacterium
ACAATATATCAGTGGAAATTGAATTTGATGGTAAAAAACGTCATAAGACCATGAAGGAACTTGGACTGGACTTTGCCCTTGCCAATGAACGAGAACAAACACGCTACAGAAACAAACTGGATTGATCCGGATGATGCGCCAGAGCTGACGGACGAATTTTTCCGGCAAGCAGACGAATTTGATGGCTCCAGGCTTGTGCGCAGGGGCCGGCCTAAAGCACGGATTACCAAACAATTACTGACAGTCCGTTACGATAAGGACATAGTCGAAGCATTCAAGGCCACCGGCAAAGGCTGGCAATCCCGCATGAATGATGCTTTGCGGGATTGGCTCAAGGCTCATCATATGAATTAAGTATTGTGTCCCCATAACTTCAAGATGAGACAACGATGAAACTCATGACACTTCTGTTGCTTTGCCTGGCGTTTGCCGGATGTAACAGTGCCGGCGGGACGCGTCCGGAACCTGCGCCGGACCCCGAACCGGAACCCATGGCCGTCAGCTACCCGGATATTGAGTGGGCCGTGGATGCGGAGGAAACCCGTACGAACGTCGGTGGCAATGTGCTTGACTTGAGCGCCGGAGAGGTGGATGAGTCTTTTATTGCCCTGATTGATGAGGCAGATTCAATATATCTCAGCAATGTAGGCGTGCTGGTGGATGGCGGCGACGATGAATTCAATGCCCCGGACTGCGCCGGGAGGGTCTGCGAGGCGCCCGGGTTGGGTGACATCAATCTGGACGAAATTGATACGAGTAATTACGAATCTCAACCCGTCATGGTTTATCGCGGTATTTCGTTCGGACAGCGGCGTTCTCCGGGAACGGATGCGGACGGTGAGTCATTTGAAGCACTGGGATATGGCGGTTGGCTCGACCATCATTATTTCGCTATAAATGCCAGTCTGTATCCCGATACGGATAATGCCGAAAAAGTGGTCCTGTACAGTTATGTTGTGGGGGATGAAACCGGGACCAATCCCACTTCAGGCAGCGCGTCCTGGAAAGGGGTTGCAATCGGAGTTGACGCCAGTCAGCGCTTTCATGAGAGGCGCTTGCTCCAGGCCGATGTTGATATAACGATTGAGGATTTTATGAGCCCTATGGTTGATATCCTGTTTGACAACATAAAAGACCTGAGGACAGGCGAGGACTTTACCCTGGTACCTTCCGTCAGTTGGTCGGACCTGGCCCTGGTGGATGGCGCCTTTGCCCATGAGGAAGGCACCCTGGGGCAAATGGACAGGAACAGGATTGAGGGCCGCTTCTACGGGCCTGACCAGGAGGAGATAGGCGGAGTTTTCGAATATGCCACTGTCGTGGGGTCATTCGGCGCCCGGCGGGATTAACCGGTATTCAAACGAGCCCGGAATCGCTCATGCCGTGGTTGCCGCTTCGACGCGAACGGTAACCACATCAGTATCATGATACTGCTGGTGGCGCACGGACGCGGCATAATGGCGCAGCAGGCGCAGGGGCATCTCCTCGATGGACCCCCCGGCCGCCCAGTCGCCAAGCGCCACCATGCGGTCCTCAAGGTTCGCCTCTCCGGTGGCCGCGATAAACTCCAGGTCGGCGGCGCCACCGTCGTCGTGTACTATAAGCAGCAGGCTCCGTTGCTGGTCCGCTTCCAGATCAACCGTGTGCCCCATCAGGATGTTCAGGGTTTCCTCGCCGACGGCGCGCACCCGGGTGGTCATCTCTTCATTCCATTTTCTCTGTGCAGAAAATCCTGACAGAAACTCGTCGACCTTTGCGTAAGATTTGGCATCCAGGACGGTCTTGATGCGCCGGCGCCGGCTGCCGGCAGCCTCGGTGAACAGTGTCAGCAGTATGACGGTAACACCGCCGACGGTCATGCCGTTTGCCAGCAGGTCGCTCCAGGCCCCCTGGAAGTACTCCGGGAAGACCCAGTCAAGCTGGAAGGCAAGCCCCATCCAGAACGCAACGCCGACCACCAGGCTTTTGCGGTAGTCCAGGCCGTCCTGCGTGAGAATTTCCATGCCGAAAACAAAGATCAGCGCGAACACAACGATAAAATATGCGGCAGCCACCGGTCCGGGTATCGCGATGATGGCAGCGACCAGCTTGGGCAGAAACGCCAGCAGGATGAAGATGACCCCGACGCAAACACCTACCGACCGGGCGGCCACCCCGGTCAGTTCGGCAATCGAGACGCTCATCCCGTAAGTCGTGTTGGGAACGGTGCCTGTCACACCGGAAAGCAGGTTGCCAAGACCGTCGGCATTGATGGCGCCCTGGATAGAACGAAAGTCGGTCGAGCGCGGCTTGCGCCAGGAGATACGCTGGATTGCAATACTGTCGCCCAGCGTGTCCATCGCGCCGACCAGGGTCACCATTACGAACGCCGGCAAAAGCGCCCAGAATTCCGGGCCGAGGCTGATGTCAAATCCCATGTAGGCTTTACCCGGCAAACCAACCCAGGGCGCTTCCAGTACACTGGCGGTGTCGTAGATGCCGAATACCAGGCCCGCCGTCAGTGTGCCGGCAACTATCCCTGCCGCCGGCGCCCAGAGCCGCCATATCCCTGATGAACGCAGGGCAATGACGAGTGTGACAAGCAGGGTGACTCCCGCTACTACAGGAGCGGTTGCTGCGGAAGCCCCGTCGGGCACGTCATACAGTTTGCGAATGACAAGGTGTGCAACCGTCACCGGGATCAGAATAAGTACGGTACCGGCTACTGTAGGCGTAAAAATCCTGCGCAACAGGGACATCTTTGCGGCAAGGACGAACTGGACCAGGGACGACATGACTATCAGGCTTGCCAGCAATCCCGGCCCGCCCAGTTCCAGCGCCGAAACAGAGACGGCCAGGAACGCGCCGGTGCTGCCCATGACCAGGATATAGCCGGCGCCAATTCGCCCGATGCGCAACGCCTGGACTATCGTGGCAGTGCCGCTGACCACCAGGGCGGCGAACACTGCCCAGGTCAGGTATGTATCACTGCCTCCCGCCGTGGTGATCATGACGGTCGGCGTGATAATAATGCCCGCGATAGACAACAGCGCGTATTGCAGTCCCAGTCCGGTTGTCAGTAATAACGGCGGACGGTCGTCCGGTTCGTAGCGGACGTCGCGGCGGGTATGGGAAGCAGATTCCATGGTGGGAGCGATTTCCTGGTTAAATAGTCGTTCAGCGTGACAGCGATGTATTATACCGGTCTGACCCCATGGATTGACAGGTTCGGGGTTTCGCCGTAACCTTTGCACCCGCAATACACTTTAAAAGAGACAGGTTTAGCAATATGTTACAGATGATCAGGGATCAGGTGAAGGGCTGGCTGGCCGTTGTGATCTTTAGCATCATGATCATTCCTTTCGCGTTCTGGGGTATCAACTATTATTTTGAACAGGGCGGCGGGATAATTGCCATCGAGGTCAATGGCGAGGAAATCACCTTGGCGGACTTCCAGCGCGCTTACCAGGATATGCGAGCGCAGTGGCAGTCCATCTCGGGCGCGCCGGTCAGGGAGGGCGCGGAACCCCTGATAAAACAACAGGTGACCGAGGACCTGATACAGGTCGAGTTGCTGGTGCAGGCGGGGAAGAAAGCTGGCCTGTACGTAGGCGACGAGGAAGCCTGGCGGCTTATCCGGCAGGTTCCCGCGTTCAACGATGACAACGGGTTCAACATGGCAATGTTTGAGGTGGCGGCAAGTCAAAGCGGCCTGACGCCTCCCGGATTTCTGTCCAGGATAAAACGGGATATGGCGGTCGAACAATTGCGCAACGCGGTGTTTGCAACGGAATTTGTCACGCATCCGGAGATGTCCGGCTATTCGGGCATCCTGTACCAGACCCGCGACCTGTCTTATGCCATGCTGTCCTCCGATGAACTGAAGGAGACCCTGGAGCCGACAGACGAGGAGATTCAGTCCTATTACGACCAGGAAGGCCGCTTCATGGAACCGGAAAGAGTCAGGATCGGCTACCTGGTTCTGTCCCTCGCAAAAATAGCGGAAGAGGTGTACCTGGAAGATGGAGAGCTTGAAACGTACTTTGATGAGAACAGGCAAAATTATGAAGTCCAGGAAACCCGCAAGGTGAAACAGATCCTGGTCAGGTTGCCTGAGGAACCCTCGGACGAAACCGTGGACGAGATGAAAGCGAAAGCCGGCGAGTTGTATGAACTGGTCGGGCAGGGCGAGGATTGGGAAGACGTGGTGGTAAATC
>VYCZ01000132.1 GCA_009843675.1 Gammaproteobacteria bacterium
CGAGTTGAGCAATAATTGCGGAAGGGTTTGCGCTTCTTCAAGAAGGGTCTGGCGCTTCCCTTCATCCCGGACGAACAGCGGTCGCAGTTCGCCGGTTCCGTGTGGTTTTATCATAAATAACTCCAGAAGTTGGTAAGGTGATGATTGATACTGCGTGTGTTTGTTTGTCTTCGACTTCAATACCGGGTTTTCGGGCCGGTCAGAAATTCGCGGCCTGAGTTGCCGCGCATGATATCTCCCGTATGCAACCGGTAGTGGCTATCCTTCCGGTCTTCAAAGAAAAATTCCAGTGAGTAACGGATCGTGGGGAACGACAATTGTTCCCAGGGGATTTCGTCCTGGGTGAACAGCGCTACTTCCTGGCTCTCCGCGCCGGGAGAAAAATCCAGGTCCATGAGGTTCGAGTTGAACATCAGGTAAACCTGGTTGACGTGGGGCAGGTTGAAAACGGCGAACAGGTTGATAATCTCGACCCGGGCATTGGCTTCTTCCATTGTCTCCCGCAACGCGGCAGCGTGGGAGGTCTCGCCCAGTTCCATGAAGCCTGCGGGCAGGGTCCAGTAACCGTAACGGGGCTCAATCGCGCGTTTGCACAGCAGCACCTTGTCTTCCCATACGGGAATGCAGCCGGCGACTATCTTCGGGTTCTGATAGTGAATCTCGTCACAGGAGTCGCAGACATAGCGCAGACGGTCGTCGTCCGGCGGGATTCTCTGCACAACCTGTGCGCCGCAAAGGTTGCAGTAATTCATCGTATCACCTGGTGAGAAATCCGGGCTAGTCCAACAGCGGATAGAGATCGGGCCATAAGTTTTCCAGCATCATTGCCTGCGCTTCTGCTTTCGGGTGAATACCGTCACTTTGCATCAAATCGGGATTGTCGGCAATATCAGCCAGGATAAAATTCGACAGGATCACGTCATCCCGGGCGCCCAGGTCCCTGTATAAGGCCACGAATTTTTCCATGTAGGCCGTTCCGTAATTGGGCGGCAACAGCATTTCCGCCAGCAGTATGCGACTGCCCGCAGTGGCGGTCTTCTCTATGATGGCGGTCAGGTTCGCTTCGATTTCCGCCGGGGGGATGCCCCTCAGTCCGTCATTGCCGCCCAGTTCAACGATAGTGATATCCGGCGTTATCTCCTTTAGAATAGCGTCGAGTCGAGTGTTGGCCCCATGGGTGGTGTCGCCGCTGATACTGGCGTTGATGACCCGGTAGCGGTAGCCGGCGCGGTCCAGCCGCTCGCGTAACAGCGACACCCAGCCCGATTGCGCGTCAATCCCATAGGCCGCGCTCAGGCTGTCGCCCAGGACCAGGATGGTTTTATCTGTTCCGTACGCGCACAATGACATCGACAATATCACTGCAAGAATAATCGGCCTTAACATGGAACAATCCTCAAATTTCATTATCCGGGCGCAAAACCTGTGCAAACGGGTCACGGGGCCTGCCGGCAGCCTGACCATCCTGGATAATATCAGCCTGGACATCAAATATGGAGAAACCGTTGCGATTACGGGCGTTTCCGGTTCCGGCAAATCCACGCTGATCGGGATACTGGCGGGACTGGACCTGCCGACCGGCGGCAGGGTTGTCCTGGACAACACGGAACTGACTGCCCTGGATGAGGCCGGCAGGGCCAGGTTGCGTAACCGGCGGGTCGGTTTCGTATTCCAGTCGTTCCAGTTGCTGCCAGGACTGACCGCGCTGGAAAACGTCATGCTGCCGCTGGAACTGGGAGGGAACGGCGCTGCGCGGGACCTGGCGCAGGCGCACCTGAACGAGGTCGGCCTGACTTCCCGCATGGCGCACTACCCGAACCAGATGTCCGGCGGCGAACAGCAACGGGTCGCCATCGCCAGGGCCTTTGCGGCCAGCCCGCGGGTGCTGTTTGCCGATGAACTGACCGGGAACCTGGACCGGGAAACGGCTGCGCAGGTCGTCGAGTTGCTGTTTCGCCTTAACTCGGAACGCGGCACTACCCTGGTGCTGGTCACTCACGATGAGTCCGTCGCCGTCCACTGTTCCCGAAAACTGACCCTGGACGGCGGGCGCATAATTCATACTCTTTCCCGGGAAACCCCGGGTTAAACGCAGGCTCCCTTATGTACCTGTTCAGGCTGTCGCTTACCCAGTTGCTGCGGGACTGGCGCGCAGGTGAATTACGCCTGATCGGCCTGGCCGTGATCATCGCCGTAACCGCCATGACGACGGTTGACTTTTTCACCGACAGGGTCAACCGGGTTACCGAAATCCAGGCCACGGAGCTGCTCGCGGCGGACCTGGTCGTCAGTTCCGCCGAACCTTTCAGGGAGGAATTCATCGAACAGGCCCGGGACATGGGATTGGAAACGGCGCTGACCGTCAGTTTCCGCAGTGTCGTGGTATTTGATGACAGGCTCGAACTGGCGGAGGTCAAGGCGGTGCAGCCCGGGTACCCGCTGCGGGGCAGGCTGCTGGTTTCGGAACGGTTGTTTTCCGAAGAGATTGCCGGCCTGACCATACCGGAGCCGGGCGCGGTCTGGCCGGACGCGAGACTGTTCCAGTTACTTGATTTCGACGTCGGCGACCGGATCAGCCTGGGGGCGGCGTCGCTCCACGCGGCAAAGGTATTGACGTATGAACCCGACCGCGGCGGCGACCTGTTCAATATCGCCCCGAGATTGCTGATGAACCTGGCGGACCTCGATGCCTCCGGCCTCATCAGACCCGGCAGCCGGGCAACATACCGGCTGCTGGTCGCCGGCCCGGGTGAAGCTGTCACCGGATTCCGTAATCTTGTGGAAAGTCATGAAGAATACGACATCCGGGGTATCCGCGACGCCCGGCCGGAACTGCGTACCGCCCTGGACCGGGCGGACCAGTTCCTGGGGCTTGCGGTACTGGTCAGCATCGCCCTGGCCGGACTCGCGATCGCCCTGTCGGCACAGCGTTATGCAACCAGGCACTTCGATAACTGCGCCATCATGCGCTGTTTCGGCGCAGACCAGGAAACCATCGTTAAAATCTATTTCATCCAGTTGCTTGTCCTGGCCGTGATCTGCAGCGCCGTCGGCTGTGCATTGGGCTACCTGGGGCAGTCGGGCCTGGCTGCATTGATGCGCGGCCTGGTGTCCAGACCCATACCGGAACCCACCCTGGCCCCGGTCCTTACCGGCATGGCAGCCGGCGTGCTGACGGTGCTGGGCTTCGCCATGCCGCAGATCCTGAGGCTGAAAAACGTTACGCCCCTGAGGGTGCTCAGACGCGACCTGGTGCCCCTGCCCCTGGGCAACCTGGGCATCTATGCGGCGGCCGTTGCCTGCCTGGTGTTGCTGGCCCCCTGGAAACCCGGCAATGAGGCGTTGATCCTGTACGGTTTTGCCGGGCTGGCGATTACCGGCGCCGCGTCGTTGCTGGTCACGCGACTGGCCATTCACTGGTTGAACGCGTTGCGGTCGGGTGTCGGCGTAGCCGCCCGCTTCGGCCTGGCAAACATCGTGCGCCGATCCGGCCTGAGTACGGCGCAGATACTGGCCATCAGTATCGGTTTCATGGTGCTTACCCTGCTGGCGCTGGTGCGGACCGACCTGCTGGCGAACTGGCACAGCCGGTTGCCTCCCGATACCCCCAATTATTTCCTCATCAACATCCAGCCCGGTGAGGTGGACGCGGTGAGGAAGTTCATCGATGACCGGACCGGCATGGCGCCGCGTACCTACCCGATGATCCGGGCACGCCTGATTACCATTAACGGCGAGGCGGTCGATCCCGACGACTACACGGATGAGCGGGCAAAACGTTTCGCCAGGCGCACGTTCAACCTGTCCATCGCGGAATCCCTGCAGGAAGACAACCGCCTGACGGCAGGCAGGTGGTGGGGCGATGATGATGAACACCTGTTTTCCTTCGAAGAGGAGTTCGCGCGCACCCTGGGGATTTCCCTGGGCGACCGGCTCGAATTCAAGATTGCCGACAGGTGGGTATCCGGCGCCGTTGCCAGCACCCGGTGGGTCGATTGGGATACGTTCAACGTCAATTTCTTTGTTGTCGCCAACCCGGAAACACTGGACGGCTATCCGGCCACGTATATAACCAGTTTCCACCTGGCGCCGGAGGACAGGGGCGCGCTGATCGAACTCGTCAGGACCTGGCCGAGCACCACCGTGTTTGACGTGGCTTCCATCCCGAAACAGGTGCGGGCAATCATGGACC
>VYCZ01000251.1 GCA_009843675.1 Gammaproteobacteria bacterium
ACGTTGGCCACGGCCGTGATCTGCGGCATGCCGACGCCGGTCACAATGCGGGTAGTGCAGATTGAGCCGGGGCCCACCCCGACTTTCACCGCATCCGCGCCGGCTTCAACCAGCGCCTGCGCGCCCTCACCGGTAACAACATTACCGGCAATCACTTCACAATCAGGATAGTCCGACTTGATGGCCCTGACAGCCTGCAGTACCCCATCGGAGTGGCCGTGGGCGGTATCGACCACCAGCACGTCCGCGCCGGCTGCCACCAGTGCGGCAACCCGCTCGCCGGTGCCGGGTCCGACGCCCACCGCGGCGCCCACCCGCAGGCGTTCATCTTCGTCCTTGCAGGAATTGGGAAACTCCCTGGCCTTGTGGATATCCTTGACCGTGACCATGCCCCTGAGTTCGAAGCTGTCGTTCACGACCAGGACCTTCTCGATCCGGTGCTGGTGCAGCAACGAAATGATCTCCTCCGTGCCGGCGCCCTCGTTTACAGTGACCAGGCGCTCTTTGGGCGTCATGATGTTGGCAACAGGATCATCGTAACGGGTTTCAAAGCGCAGGTCCCTGCTGGTGACGATCCCCACCAGGTCGGAACCATCCACTACAGGCACTCCCGAGATGTCGTTTGCACGGGTGACCTGCAGTACTTCGCCGATACTGGTTTGCGGGCTGACGGTGACCGGGTCGCGAATCACCCCGGCCTCGTATTTTTTCACCTGTAACACTTCCCTGGCCTGCCGTTCGGGACTCATGTTCTTGTGAATGATCCCCATTCCGCCCTGCGCAGCCAGGGCAATAGCCAGGCGCGCCTCGGTAACGGTATCCATGGCCGACGAGATGATCGGAATATTCAGGCTGACGCGCCGGGTCAGGCGTGTTTCGAGGCTGACCTGCCGGGGCAGGACCCGGGAATGGGCCGGGATCAGCAGGACATCGTCAAAGGTGAGGGCTTCATCGATAATTTGCATGACCTATTATACACTAATTACGGGGTCAGAGTAAGAAATACGCAAGTATTTTTACTCTGACCCCATCCATACTAAAATCATGATTGTAATGAGCGCCAGTACTACGGAAGAACATCGCGATATCTACAGCATCACGCGCCTCAACCGCGAGGTCAGGGCCGTACTGGAAGACAGCTTCCCGCCGTCCTTATGGGTACGCGGCGAGATATCCAACCTGGCGCAGCCCGGATCGGGTCATCTTTACTTCTCCCTGAAGGATAAGCATTCACAGGTTCGTTGCGCAATGTTCAGGGGCGCCAACCGCCACCTGAGATTTGCGCCGGAGAACGGCCAGGAAGTCCTGGTCAGGGCGGGTGTCAGCCTGTACGAGGGCAGGGGCGAATTCCAGTTGATCGTCGAATCCATGGAACCGGCCGGCGCCGGCGCGTTGCAGCAGGCGTTCGAGAAACTGAAACAGCGCCTGCTGGAGGAAGGCCTGTTTGCCGATGAGCATAAACAGCCGATCCCTGCCTTCCCGAAAACTGTCGGAGTGGTGACGTCGCCAACAGGCGCAGCAGTGAGAGACATCATCCAGGTCCTCGGGAGGCGTTACGCCATGGCCGGCGTCATCGTTTACCCCGTCCCCGTGCAGGGCGAAGGCGCGGCGCAACAGATTGCGGAAACCATCGATGTTGCAAACCGCAGGCAGGAATGCGACGTGCTGATCCTGGCCAGGGGCGGCGGCTCCCTGGAGGACCTGTGGTCGTTCAACGAGGAAATCGTCGCCAGGGCGGTCTATCGTTCTGTTATCCCCGTAGTCAGCGGAATCGGCCACGAGATAGATTTTACCATTGCCGATTTCGTAGCCGACCGGCGCGCGCCCACTCCCTCGGCCGCTGCAGAACTGGTCAGTCCGGATTCTGCTGCGTTGAAGTCAACGCTGAATAACCTTTATTCGCAACTCCACCTGCGAATTACCGGCCTGCTCGCCGGCCACCTGCGAAACGTAACGCAGCTAAGCAAACGCCTGCCCCGCCCCACCTACCTGTTGCAGAACATGACACAGCGTATGGACGACCTTGCCATCCGCCTGAGACTCGCGCTGGACAACGGTATCGCGTTACGCCGGATGCGCCTGAACCGGGTTACCGGTCTCCTCAGCAGCAGAAACCCCCTGCAACGGTTGGCGGGCTACCGCACTAAATGCTCAAGGCTGGAAAAACAACTGCAAAATCATCTCATACGTAACCTGCAGGACTGGAAAAAACGGCTGGACTACCTGTCCCGTTCCCTGAAGACCGTCAGCCCGCTCGCCACCCTGGAACGGGGCTACGCCATCGTCACGGATGAAGACGAAAACATCGTGCGCCGGGCGGATCAACTACGGGAGAACGCGGAAATCAGCACGAGATTCTCAAGAGGAAGCATCCGATCGACCGTTAACATGATCGATACGGACGATGAATGAATGATTTTGTTCCTGACGGAACCAAGGTGGTGATTGTGACAAATACCATGTTTTATGATAAAAAAAACCGCATGACGAAAATTCGACTCACTCGTACTTTCAATTCTCTGTTCGGTGCTGTAGCTATCGTTGGGCTGTTTGTAATAGGAACGAATGCCTATGCCCAACAGGAAGAGATTGACCAACTCTTCCAGTTAGCAGAGCAGGGCGATGCCAATGCACAATCTAATCTTGGGGCCATGTATCTCAGCGGTGAAGGTATACCTCAAGACTATGTAGAAGCAGCCAGGTGGTTTCGTCTGGCGGCAGAACAGGGTGAAGCCCGTGCACAAAGCATGCTTGGCGTTATGTATAGCAATGGTGAAGGTGTCACCCAAGATAAGGCGGAAGCAGCAAAGTGGTATCGCCTAGCGGCTGAACAGGGTGTGGCCCCAGCACAGCACATGCTTGGCTTCGTGTATAGCCACGGTATGGGTGTGACCCAAGATTTAGCAGAATCGGCAAAGTGGTATCGCCTGGCGGCAGAACAGGGCATAGCCGAGGCACAGTACAACCTTGGCGTCATGTATGGCAACGGCATAGGCGTTGCCCAAGACTATGTAGAAGCAGCAGAGTGGTATCGCCTGGCGGCCGAAAAGGGCTATGTCAACGCACAGTACGAACTTGGCGACTTGTATTTCGAAGGTATAGGTGTCGCCCAAGACAAGATGGAAGCAGTAAAGTGGTATCGCCTAGCAGCAGACCAGGGTAACGCTGAGGCACAGAGAATACTTGGCTTAATGTATCATCAAGGTGAAGGTGTACCACAAGACTACATGAAAGCGGTGAAATGGTCTCGCTTGGCAGCAGAACAGGGTGAAGCCCGGGCACAGAGCCTGCTTGGCTTCATGTATGGCAACGGTGAAGGTGTACCACAAGACTATGTTGAAGCCCACAAATGGCATAACCTCGCTGCCTCGCGATTAACAGGTGACATGCGTGAGCTAGCGTTTGAAGCTCGCGAACTTGTCGCTCAAAAAATGACCTCGGCCCAAATCGCTGAAGCACAGCGACTCGCTAGGGAGTGGGATAAGACGCATAGGTCTGAGGTGAAGTAACGGGTGGGGCCTCATTTTGAGAGACGAAAAACGAAATTATGAAAAAGGGTGTAGCGAGCTACACGTGTCCCCCTGAACCGGAGGTCCTCGAAGATGTTGTAGTGTGTAAGATTCGAACCTCCGAGGGGTTCTCTCAACGGACCTCTCAACTCAGCTTTCAGTTGGAATATCTGTACAAAAACTGGCGGCTTTTCGTTGAACTGTGGGACTCCGAAACGATCCCTGCTCGGAACAAGATTGGCAGTCTGGCTGAGGCTCATCTCCATCGGGCTTTGTTGGTGTATGTTGTAACATTATGCAGACAATTGAGAGACGACTTAAAGAGATCCAGTTCGATAAAATCCCTGCACAAGAAGTGCATTGAACCATATCTGGAGTCCGGCCCTTTCAAATCCTACTATATGCCGCTTTACCAAGAGATCCTCGAGAAGTACGCCCCCTTTAAGGATTTACGGGACAATCTGATTGCACATCAGGATCATAACTGGCTCACTGGAAAGCTTAATCCGGATCAACAAACCCAGGAGACAGATGGATCATTCAAACACCCTGAATTGTCTAATCTGATCATACTCCTGTCCTACTATGTCAATCTATGTAACCGGATCGGCGACCGCTCAATTAGGGCGTGTTAACACTATTGAGCGCATCGACGATGAGTGCGAAATACACAAA
>VYCZ01000138.1:0-3130 GCA_009843675.1 Gammaproteobacteria bacterium
TTTTCACGCAACGCGATCGCGCGGCGTCCCACCATCGAAAAATGCCTGCAGGTTTTCCACGACCCGCATACCCATGGCTACCCGGGTTTCCCTGGAAGCGCTGCCCAGGTGCGGAAACAGCACCACGTTCTCCATGGACAGCAATTTCTCCGGAACGGCCGGTTCTCCCTCATATACATCCAGACCGGCGCCGGCAATGGCGCCCTGTTCCAGTGCCGCAATAAGGGCAGGCTGGTCGATAACGTCGCCGCGCGCGCTGTTGACAAGAAATGCCCCCGGCTTCATCAGGGCCAGCCGGTCACTGTTGATTAAATGATAGGTTTCCTTGCCCCCCGGACAATGCAGGGAGACAAAGTCTGCCTCCCGCAGCACATCCTCTACGGTCTCGCGTGCCTCCGCCTGCAGTGAATCGACCACCTCATCCGGCGGCGGATAGGGGTCCGTGAAGATAATCCTCATCCCGAAGCCGTGGAAGGCCCGGTGCGCCATGGCCCTGGCGATTCTCCCCATCCCGATCAAACCCAGTGTCTTGCCGGTTACCTTCGTGCCCATCATGTGGGTCGGACGCCAGCCGGTCCATTCCCGGTTGCGTACGTGGCGTTCACCTTCGCCGGCGCGACGAGCAGTCATCAGCAGCAGGGTCATGGCGAGATCGGCCGTGCAGTCGGTGAGCACTTCCGGCGTATTGGTCACTACCAGCCCGCGGGACCTGGCGGCGTCGAGATCGATATGGTTAAAGCCCACCCCGTAGCTCCCGATTATCCGGGTCTTGAGGTCAGCCGCGGACAGCACTTCCGCGTTGACGTTGTCGGACACCGTAGGACAAAAAGCATCGGCGGTTTCCAACGCATCCTGCATCTGGCTGACCGACATGGGCGTGTCCGTTTCGTTCAACCGCACGTCGAACAGCTCCTGCATCCTGCCCTCAACCTCTTCCGGCCATTTACGGCTGACTATTACTCTGGGTTTACTCATGTTGTCTCTCCATCCAGCACCGCCTTCACGGTGCTGCCGAATTCGGACGGCCTGGACACGATGGTCACGCCGCATTCCTGCAGGATTTCCACTTTTTCCGCGGCGCTCTCGCCGAACGCGGAGATAATGGCGCCAGCGTGTCCCATGCGCTTGCCCTTGGGCGCGGTCAGGCCGGCGATATATCCGACCACCGGCTTTTTCATGTTGTCCCGGTAGAACTCGGCGGCTTCGGCTTCCTGAGGACCGCCGATCTCGCCTATCATCACCACGGCATCGGTCTCCGGGTCCTCTTCAAACCGCACCAGGTGGTCCTTGAAGGAACTGCCGTTGATGGGGTCGCCGCCGATGCCGACACTGGTGGACACCCCTATCCCCCCGGCCTTCATCTGCGAGGCGGCCTCGTACCCCAGGGTGCCGGAACGTCCAATCACACCTACCCTGCCGGGTATGTAAATATGGCCCGGCATAATGCCCAGCATCGCCTTGCCCGGGCTGATGGTGCCGGCGCAGTTGGGCCCGGTCAGCACCATCTTGTCTTCCGCCCGGTAACGGCGCATATAGCGTTTTACCCGGATCATGTCGTGGGCGGGTATCCCGTCGGTAATGCAGACACAGTATTTGATACCGGCGTCCGCAGCCTCCATGATGCCGTCGGCGGCAAACGGCGGCGGGATGAATATGACACTGCTGTCCGCGCCGGTCTGTTCCACCGCTTCCTTCACCGTGTCGAAAACCGGGCGCTCCAGGTGCGTGGTCCCGCCTTTGCCGGGAGTCACGCCGCCTACAACGTTGGTTCCGTAATTGATCATGTCCCGGGAATGGAAACTGCCGATCTGGCCGGTAAAGCCCTGTACCAGGACTTTTGAATGTTCGTCTATCAATATTGCCATCAGTATTCTCCTAACCCTGGTTCTTCTCGTATTCCTGCCAGGCGGCGACTGCTTTTTCCGCCGCCTCCTGCAGGGTATCCGCCATGATGATCGGCAATTGGCTGTTCCTCAGTATTTCCCTGCCCTCTTCCACGTTGGTGCCCGACAGCCTGACGACGAAGGGCAAATTCATTTCTATCTTGCTCACCGCCTGGACGATACCTTCGGCAACCCAGTCACAGCGGTTGATCCCGGCAAAGATATTCACCAGTACGGCCCTGACGTTCTTGTCTCCCAGCACCAGGTTGATGGCCTTCGCCACGCGATCCGGCGAGGCACCGCCGCCGATATCGAGAAAGTTGGCCGGTTCGCCGCCGGCGTGCTTGATCATGTCCATGGTGGCCATGGCCAGGCCGGCGCCGTTGATGATACAACCGATATTGCCTTCGAGACCCACGTAACTCAGCCCCCGGTCTGCCGCTTTCATTTCCCGGGGGTCTTCCTGGGACTTGTCGCGCAACTCGGATATGTTCGGGCGCCGGAACAGGGCGTTATCGTCAAACCCCATTTTCGCATCCAGCGCCACCAGGTGGTTGTCCGCGGTTACGACCAGCGGGTTAATCTCCACCATGGTCGCGTCCAGGTCCCGGAACGCACGGTAGCAACCCAGCAGCGTTGTAATGGCCTGGCTGATCAGGGATTTGTCGATGCCGAGCTTGAACGCTATTTCCCGGGCCTGGAACGGTTGCATGCCCACTGCCGGTTCAACGGTGACGCGTATGAGTGAATCCGGCCGTTCCCGGGCTATTTCCTCGATCTCCACACCGCCTTCCGACGAGGCGACTATGGAAATTCTTTCCTTCTGCCGGTCCAGCACAAAGCCGATGTAATATTCATTGGCTATGTCGCTGGCTTCCTCGACGTACAGCCTGTGGATGATCTTGCCGGCGCTGCCGGTCTGGTTGGTGATCAGCCTGCGGCCCAGCAGTTCGTCCGCGGCATTCCAGATCTCATCGTCGTCCCGGCAGAACTTTATCCCGCCGGCCTTGCCGCGGCCGCCAGAGTGTATCTGCGCCTTGACCACCCAGGCGTCGCCGCCGATTTCATGGGTGCGGTACACCGCCTGTTCCGGACTGTATGCCAGTCCCCCGCGGGGGATCGGCACGCCGAAATCCGACAGGATCTCTTTGGCCTGATATTCGTGAATTTCCATAATTGCTACCTCATAATGAATTGGTGGGGTCAGAGTAAAAATTCTTCGAATTTCTTACTCTGACCCCGAAGTT
>VYCZ01000138.1:3140-4160 GCA_009843675.1 Gammaproteobacteria bacterium
GTCTTCTCCGTTGCTATTTGTTTATCAATTCGGCCTGGCGAACGATATTCCTTGCCATGCGCTCGGAGGCTGCGTCGATCATCTTGCCGTCCAGTTGCGCCGCGCCCTTGCCTTGTGCCGCCGCCTCCCGCAAGGCCTCCAGTACTCGCTGGGCCCGGGTCACTTCGGCTTCCGGCGGTGACATCACGTCGTTGGCCAGTTCGATCTGGCTGGGGTGGATCGCCCATTTTCCCTCATAGCCCAGCGCCGCTACCCGCCTGGCCGCAGCCACATAACCGTCCGGATCGTTAAAATCACCGTACGGGCCGTCTATGGCGCGCAGTCCGAAGGCCCGGCACGCAGTCACGATATTCACCAACGCGGCATGCCACTGGTCGCCCAGCGCGCCGTCACACTGGTAGTCGGGGTTCAACCCGCCGATATTCACGGTGCGCGCCCGCATGCTGGCGGCATAGTCCGCCACCCCGAAGTGCAGCGCTTCCAGGCGCGGGGACGATTGCGCGATGGACATGACGTTGGCGCCGCCCAATGCGGTCTCGATCAGGCACTCTATGCCGATTTTCTTTTCCAGCCCCCTGGCCTCTTCAATCTGGGTCAGCAGGCAATCCACCATATAGACATCTGCGGCGGTACCCGCTTTGGGGATCAGCACAGTATCCAGGTTGGCGCCGGCCTGCTCTACGATATCCACCACGTCGCGGTACATGTAATGCGTGTCGAGGCCGTTGATGCGCACCGACATGGTTTTTCCCTGCCAGTCGATGTCGTTCAGGGCCTCGATGATGTTTTTCCTGGCCTGGGGCTTGTCATCCGGGATGACCGCGTCCTCGCAATCCAGGAAGATGAAGTCCGCGGCGGAACGGGCCGCTTTCTCGAACATGCCGGGGTTGGAACCGGGCACGGCGAGTTCACTGCGCTGCAACCGGACCGGCGCCGGATCGTAGCGGGTAAAACTCATCAGAACCTGGCCTGGCGGGTACTGCGCAGGTATTCCTGCGCGGCAGCCACGCCGCTGCCCGG
>VYCZ01000292.1 GCA_009843675.1 Gammaproteobacteria bacterium
CTATTGCAGAGTGGTTGTCGGTGCTGGAGGCATCGTTTGTTATTTTCAGGTTGCAACCCTATTACGAGAATTTCGGTAAACGCATCATTAAAGCGCCCAAGCTGTATTTTGTGGAACCCGGCCTGGCTGCCTGGTTGTTGGGCATTGAAACCGAAACACAGATGCGGCGCGACCCGTTGAAGGGGAACCTGTTCGAGAACATGGTGGTGGTTGAAGCGTTGAAAACACTGCTCAATCGCGGCGAGGACCCCAGGTTGTTTTTCTTCCGGGATAGCCGTGGCAATGAACTGGACTTGCTGCTGCAACAAGGCCGCGAATTGGCGCCGTTTGAGATAAAATCCGCGCAAACCTGGCATGATTCCTATCTTAAAGGCATCCGCTATTTTGAAAATCTGGCCGGTGAGCGCTGCCGGAGGGGTAGCGTAGTCTATAATGGCGACCAAACCCGTGAAACAGAACGCTACAAGCTGATCCCCTATCGACAATTGAGTAAATTTATCGACCCTCACCCGGCATGACCCCGTTTGCCCGAATCACGCAAAAAAGAATTTCAGAAAAGGAAGTGCCTCAACCGCAATAACCAGACCGACCATCCATTTCAAAAACCAGCACATCGCCCTTGAGCGTAACAATATCCGACTTCGCCTCCTTCATATCCGTTTCCAACGCTGCAACACTGGTTATGAGTGTGGCAACATCGCCTTTGATCTCAACAAAATCCGACTTTGTAGCAAGACCCTACGGCAGAGACATGGGCATTGAATGCCTGCAGGAATACACCTCACCCAAAGCGGTGTGGATCAACTACGATGCCAAAATACCACCGTTTTATTCACGCTGAAAAAGAGGATCCGCATAACCGGTGTTGACAAATTTATCTTCGGTAGGGCGCAGTTCGAAGGTAGTATCATATTCGAAAGGACAAACAATACGACGAAAGTTAACCCCTGCAATGAATTATCTCGGGATCGGACAATGACCACAAATACTGAAGATTTGAGAAGTTACCTGAAAGACGTGGAAACACGGCATGAGTTATTGACGATCACAAAAGCGGTTGACGTTGAAGATGAAGTCCCCGCCTTATGTTCCGAAACGAAAGTACCGACGTTATTTGAAAACCTCAAGGGTTACGACGGCTGGCGCCTGGCAGATTGCCTGCTGAGAGACAGGATACAGCATGGTATCGCGCTGAAGTGTCCGCCGGAAGCGGTCATCGGCCATTATGCGTCACTGACGGCGCGGGGTCCCGGGAAAACCGTGCTGGTTGATGACAGCCCGGCGAAAGAGGTGGTGTGGACCGGAGAAGAAATCGACTTGAGTAAATTACCGGTGCCTATCCCTTCTGAAGGCATCGATGTACCCCATTTGTCGCTTACCCCGGAAGATTTTGCAACACCGGTGATCAGCGGTTCGGTGGCCGTCACGCGAAACCCGGAAACCGGTTTGCAAAACTGTTTTTTCACCATGGCCAAGGTAGACAGTGCGCGCCGTGCCCATTGCTACGTATTTTCACCCCATACCTGGGAAAACATACGGGCTTACGACGCGCGTGGTGAAAGGTGTCCCATTGCACTGGTCATCGGCTGCCATCCGATATATGAACTTGCAGCCGCCTATACCGGGCCTCACCCCGGTTTCAGTGAGATCCAACTGGCAGCGGGAATGCTGGGTGAAACAGTAGCCGTGACAAATTGCCGGTCCGTGGAGCTGCAGGTCCCGGCCTATGCCGAGCTTGTGATTGAAGGGCTGATAGATCCTGAAGTGGGGAGATACGTAACTACCGCCGCTCACACTGATACCCACGCGCCGTTTCTCTCGAATGAACCCTATTTTGATGTAACCGCCATCACCATGCGCGCCGATCCGATTTACCGTCACATCCAGCCGACGCGCTTTACCGACCATCACTCCATCTGTGAGTTTATTACCGCGCCCATGCTGTTGAACATATTACGCGGCAAGGGGTTGAACGTGCATGATGTTGCAGTGCCGTTACATTCAGCCCTCAATTGCGCGGTGATACAAATGACCGCCAATGCCAGGGAGGAAGTCAGGGAGGCGTTACTGAACGGCATGACCATGCCGTTTTTCCCCAGGTTGACCATCGCCGTGGATGACGATGTGAACATCTATGATATGAACGATATTATCTATGCCATGTCAATCAGGGTCGATCCGAAGGTGGATATCATGACAGTCAAGGATATCCGCTCATTCAACCTGGAACCCATTGCCGCCCCCATTGCCGGCATGGAAGAAACGATCCTGCGCAGCGGATCAAGATATGCTATTGACGCCACCAAACCGCCACTGTCGCAACCGGACAAACGCATACAGTTTGAAAGACTGACGGCCCGGGGGGAGGGCAGGGTTTTTCTCAAGGACTTTACCG
Organism: Gammaproteobacteria bacterium; assembly: GCA_009843675.1. Taxonomy (GTDB): domain Bacteria; phylum Pseudomonadota; class Gammaproteobacteria; order Eutrophobiales; family Eutrophobiaceae; genus JAAXHV01. The sequence goes on from VYCZ01000292.1 coordinate 2,396, forward strand.
GTAAGTAAATGCCCAGGTTGATGGATATTCAGGATTCACTATATTGAACAGGCGCTATCTGCCGGATTTACGTAAGTTCTGTACGGAAAATATTTTGGGATCAATCCCATCGTTTGTAATGAGTGATTTAAACTACAGGGTCGTGCAATGCAGGGCCTGGACATCGATAGCAGGTTTTCTCTCCCTGCGCTGCATCATCTTCTGTGTGAGCTTCGGCGCACCACCCGGACGGCTCCATGGGCATACGGCGAGGCAGAGCCCGCAGGCATAAAGTTCATTAAACGCCGGCACACATTTATCAAAGTCCACGTACCATTTCATATCACCCCTGACCATCTGTTTTTCGTCGCTGATCGCATCGGCCGGGCAGTCACGGGTACAGAGCCGGCAACTCATGCAAAAATCGTCCACACCGATATCGCGGGGTTTGTCAGGTACCAATGGCATATCGGTGAGAATGGGCGTCAAACGAAAACTGGAGCCCAGTTCATCACTGATCATTGAGCCGTGTTTGCCCAACTGGCCCAGACCTGCCTCAATGGCAGCCGGAATAACCAGGAACAGGTGATCATCACTAAGCCCCCCCTTGAAAGAGGCGTAATAGCCTTGTTTGCGTATCCAGTTTGCCAGCCTGTAACCGGTTTCCTGCCCCTTGACGTAGGACTTGATTACTTCACGGCATTGCGACACAAAATCACCTTTCATGTTTTTGGAAAATTCATCGTAGTCCATGCGCCTGCCCAGCATGATGACCCATTTGCCACGTGGTATGTCACGGTCGGCAAAGACCCATTCCGGATTCATACGGCAAATTCCAACCACATGTATGTCTTCGTCGGTCAGTGCCTTTTTTTTGACGATTCTTGTCCAGCTTTCCGGCGAATTCTCCTGTTTTTGTCCGGCTACTTTCCCGAGGCGTTTAATGTTTTCTGTAACCCAGTGCTTGAAATACCAGTTGGAAATCCTGAAGTCATACATGCACTTGTGTATGAACCACTGCTCGGCCAGACCGAAAGGGTAGAACGGATGATGTTTGTGATAGGACTGAACCGGCCGATAACGTCCGGCATTGCCGACTCCGTTTACCTTGTTGCCCGAAGCATGCTTCGGCCAGATAAGTTGATGAAATTTGGATGGAATGTACCCGTCATCGGTAATTTCGCCGGAGAAAAAACCCATCAGTCCGATCCCCCTTCAATATAATCAGGTTGATTGCGCCAGGCCCGCTTGTTTATCCCTTGCCAGGTTGCCAGCGCCAGCATGGACAGGTAAAAGGGAGCAGAACCCAAATCCAGAAACAACGGCACCCAGAGTAATGCTGCCCTGTCGGTCAACTCCATCCAGGGTAATATCAACAACCCCAGACAGCCGGCAACTCCGCCTACAATTGTCACGGGGGCCGGTCCCGCATCCAATCCTACCCGGATATTCCGAAACAGAAAACGCAGGTTGGTCGTTGCGAAATAGAACCAGACAAGCAACAGGGGAACGGCGATGATCCAGCGCAAGATTTCTATTATGTACATCAAATTTCAAAAATCCGGGTGAATACAACTATTCCTGATTGAGACTTTCATAATACTATATACTCGCTCAAAGCCAAGTTCACGAAACAGGTTTTTGGTGTATCCCGGACGCGTCATATCGACACGTCTGACAATGGTGGCGACAGCAGGTTCCCGGGCTGCCCAGGCTCGAACAGCCTGACTGTTTACTACCAGCTGTATCGCCCCTGTATAGCAA
>VYCZ01000145.1 GCA_009843675.1 Gammaproteobacteria bacterium
CAATGCACCTGAACAGAAAACATCACGCGGAGGGGAGATCCCGGCATGTTCTCACTGGACGGTAAGACGGCACTTGTCACGGGGGCTGCAAAGGGAATTGGATTTGCTGTGGCAAAACGCTTCCGCGCGGCCGGCGCCGACGTGATCATTACCGATATCTCTGATGCGGCCGAAATTGCAGCTGATATCGGCGCGCAGTTTATCCGGCTCGACGTTTCCAGGGAGCGTGAAGTTGCAGATTGTTTTCGGGAACTGGCTGCGCAACAGTTGTTACTGGATATCGTGGTCAATAATGCCGGTATCGTGCCCGGGGACAATTTCGTGTTGACGGAAGCGGGTGACGACGACAGCCTGCGCGGGGTATTCGAGGTGAATACCTACGGCGTGTTTTACGGGTTGAAACACGCGCCCGCCCGGATGCGGGATTTCGGCTCCATCATCAATACGGCTTCCCTGGCGGCCCACCTGGCCCTGCCGGGTAACAGCCAGTACTCAGCCAGCAAGGCAGCCGTCGTACAACTCACCCGTACTTCCGCGGTGGAACTGGGGGGGCGCGGCATCCGCGTCAACGCGGTCTGTCCGTCGTTCATCCGCACCGATATGGGGGGAGGGGAACTGGGAGAAAGCATGTCGGAGGAACTCACAGCCCTGGGGAGGATCGGTGAACTGGAAGACCTGGTGGGTTTGTATCATTTTCTGGCGTCCGATGAGAGCCGCTTTATCAGCGGCCAGGTGTTCAACGTCGATGGCGGCTGGACGGCGGGTGTCAGTATGGGGTTAATGAGCAAGTACCGGGAATTTGAATGATGCGCGGCCTGCAGGACAAGGTGGCCATCGTCACCGGCGCCGGCAGCCCCCGGGGCATGGGCCATGCCGCGGCATTGAAACTTGCCGAATACGGCGCCCACGTGGTCGTGTCGGATCTGGATCATACCCGAAGCCGGCTGGATGAACTGGTGGAGCGAATTGCGGCCATGGGACGCCGGACCCTGGCCGTGTCCTGTGACGTGACGGATGATGCCGCCATCCGCGCCTTTACCGGCAGGGTGATGGGCGAATTCGGCCGGATCGACGGGCTTTTCAATAACGCGGGTTATGGCAGCATGTCGCTGTTCATGGAGACGGATCTGGATGAATTCGACAGGATGTTCGCCGTCAATACCCGCAGCATCGCCTGCTTCATGCAGGCCGTCATTCCGCACATGAAAGCAGCGGGGGGCGGCTCCATCGTCAATAATGCATCCCTGGGCGGGATTTATGCCAGCGCCCATTTTTCCGCTTATGAAACGTCAAAATTCGCCCTGGTCGGTTTGAGCAAATCGGTGGCGCTGGAAGTCGGCGCTGATAATATCAGGGTAAACCTGGTCTGCCCGGGAGCGATTGATACGGATATGGGCTCGAAAATGCCCGCCTATTTTGCGGGACAAGCGGGAACGACCACAGAACAGGCCTATGAAGCGATTGCCAGGGATGCCGCCCTGGGCAGATGGGGCCGTCCCGAAGAAGTGGCGGAGGTAGTGGCCTTCCTGTTGAGCGACCTGTCCAGTTACATGACCGGCGCCGCTGTCCCGGTCAGCGGCGGTTCCCCGCAATCACTGTAGGGGTTGTTGGTTTCCTGTTGTACGATACTTATGGTCAGGTATATTTACTGTTTTATAGAGTCTGACAACTGTTGCCGCATATCCCGGCCACTGACGCTTTTTTCAACCACAACAAATATACCTTTGCCGTTGCTTTTGCGCTGCCACAGTTTACCGATTGCCTGTTTCTCAGCAGTATCCGGTCCTTTGGCAAGATGCGCGCCCTTGTACTCAACGACAAGCAGGCGTTCGTCTTCCAACTGCGCAACGAAATCCGGGTAGAACTTGCCCGCTACGGTGGGTAGCCAGAACGAGGCAGGATCACGCGCCACGTTACGAACCCAGAATTTCACTGCCGTCATGCTATCAATGACCTGGGCGCACTGTTCCTCCTCGCCTCCCGGTACGCAATCAAAGGCCGGAACCTGATCCGGTCCCAGGAAATGTCTTGCCGGCTTCCACTGTCCTCGATAGAGACGGTGACCCCGGTACATATCATGCCTGAACGCAAAAAAACTATCGAAGGAAACCTCTACTTTAGCGCCGGGGTCAATCAGGTGTTTCTGATAAACCTTGTTACGTTCCTGCCGCCTGATATCATCAATTTTGTCGCGTATCCGCCGTGCCAGAATGAATTTACATCGCATCAGTGCACTGATATGCAGTTTACGGACATTCATCAAAAAGGAGGTCAGGTCAGACAACCACCTGATCAAATCGGACTGGCTGATATCCGGTTGGCGCACCTGGCCGTCGAGCCAAAGGATCAGCCCATCTTGCGTCCAGCCTTCCACATCTACATCTAGACTCAACTGTTCTCGCTCGTTGGCGAATTTGTAGGTGACACGCTTGCCGTCAAGATCAATCTCGAAACTGCGGGCGGTCTCACGGATGGCAAATTCATTCTCTTCCAACCTGGCCGGACGTTCCGATAATGACCAATCGTGGAATTCCATGAGCATATCAGTATCCGCAAACTTCAACTCACCCTGGATTTCCGTGCTGAGTCCCGGAACATTGAATACCTCACCACGCCTGGCCGGCGACCATCGACGTTGTACCTGATCCTGATAGGACTTAATTGCTTCGGCCACCCCGGCGCGTTCCGCCGCGGGAACGGCAGCACAGATCATCTGCTCCAGAGCCGTATCTATCGGACTGCTAACCTCAACCTCAATCCGGTCGATGGAGGTCTCATGCACGGTTATGCCATGCTGTTCGGCGTCCTGCAGAGCAGCCAGCATGTCAGGTGTTTTGTCCAGGGAGAACCTGAACGTCAAGTCAGGAGTCTCCTCCACCTCCGGAAACTCGGCCCCCTCGCCAAATTCAAATCCTGGCTGCACATACTCTATATTTTCATTGGCTTCGTCTTCTTCAAAACCCATTGCGATAAGTTTATCGACCAGCGTACGGGCGGCCTCGCCAAAGTCTGCTTCCGAAAGAAAGGCATAAGCCTGGTTCAACTCCCTGGCTTTTCGTCTCTCTGCGTGAGGCATCCGCAGTACCCGACCGAGGAGTTGTTCCACGTCCACTGCACTGCGCACGCGGGACACGGAACAGAAGATATAGGCAAAGGAACAGTCCCAGCCTTCCTTTAACGCCTCGATAGTGATGACGTACTCAACCGGGCAATGGCGATCAAACAGGTCGACACCGTCCAGTTCCCGTTGCTCACCGGTGGCAACTACTATCTTCTCTTCCGAGATACGTCCATCCTCAAGCAAATAGTCCTTCAAGACTTTGACCGTGACTTCCTGGTTTTTCGGCTGTGCCTGAAACAGGACGATCGGCCGGATGTGGCCGGGGTCGTTCAATGCTTCCTCCGCCAAGGAGGAACGGGCAACGATTGCGCCATCCACTGCGTTCTGCCAACTATCATGCTCGGACAGGATGATCGGCAACTTGATCATCTGTTCTCGTTTAAGTTCCAGCGCGCTGACGCTGTAAAGGATGTTGGATTTGGACCTGGGCGTGGCGCTGAATTCTATAATTGCGGCAGGATTGACACGCTGCTGCATTTCGCGCGTCAAGCCGGTCACCGCGTTATGCGCCTCATCCACGATCATCAGGGGTTGATGCAGGTGCATCAGGTTGGCAAAAGAGAACTTGATGGCTCCATCTGCAAGTGTTTCCAGTCCCGCTACACGTCCGGAGATTGCAGAGAAATGGGGCTCCAGTTCTTCATTATGAGCATATACCTTGCGGCCATCCGTATTTGAGACACGGAGCGTTTGAATTGTACCTACGACAATGCAGCAATTACCACGCAGGTCGTGTGGTCGAACCTGCGCAAAATCAGCGATGTCAAACACCCGCACACGCCCTGAAAAAGTTTCGTTAAGCGCTTGCCGGTAGGGGTGGCTGGTGTTTTTCATTGTTTCAACGGTCTGGCGCCGGATGGTGTTTGACGGCACAAGCCATAGAACGAGCGGGAAGTCTTTTTCAATCCAGGCATCGCGGGCGGCAGAAACTGAGTGAGCCGCCAGCAAGGTCTTGCCTCCTCCCGTGGGCAACCGCAGGCAGACATAAGGCACTTCCGGGAGTTGCTTCA
>VYCZ01000379.1 GCA_009843675.1 Gammaproteobacteria bacterium
GTCAACTACTTCTCGAGTACGTTCCTGGCGCTACAGTCCGCGGAGTACCTGGGACTGGACCCCCGGGTACTGGAGAATACCAATATCGGCGGTTCCTCTTTCGTCAGCTACCTGCGCGCGGCAGCCATGGCCATCCGCACGGGCCAGTGCAAGGTCGCGCTGATTGCCTACGGCAGCACCATGCGCAGTTCCGATAACCTGGGTCAACGCCGGGGGCCGGGTGACGTCACTCCCTACGAATCCATGTACCGGCCGCGCAACCCCATGGCATCCTATGCCCTGGCCGCGCAACGGCACATGTATGAGTTCGGCACGACACGGGAGCACCTGGCTCACGTGGCCGTTGCGGCAAGAAACTGGGCTATGAGGAACCCGGAGGCCACCCTGCGTGGTCCCCTGACGGTTGAGGATGTGCTGGACCTGCCCCTGATCTGTGATCCGTTCACCAAGCGGGATTGCTGCCTGGTGTCCGACGCGGGCGCCGCGGTCGTGATGGTTGTGCCGGAAAGAGCCGCCGGGTTGCGCAGCAAACCCGTGCACCTGCTGGGTGTGGCCGAGGCAATGACCCACAACCAGATCGCCCAGATGCGGGACCTGACGACGACCGCGGCGGTCAAATCCGGTCCGCAGGCATTTGCCATGGCAGGTCTGGGTCCTGCCGACGTGGACGTGGTGCAACTCTATGACGCGTTCACTATCAACCCGATTCTCTTCCTGGAGGACCTGGGTTTCTGTGCCAAGGGCGAAGGCGGGCCGTTCGTTGCCGGGGGTCACACGGGTCCCGGAGGCGATGTGCCGGTGAATACCAACGGCGGCGGCCTGAGTTGCGTACATCCCGGTATGTATGGACTGTTCCTGGTTATCGAAGCGGTACAGCAACTGCGCGGAGAGGCCGGCGCGCGCCAGGTGGAGGGCGCGGAAATCGCCCTGTGCAACGGCAGCGGCGGCAGGCTGTCGAGCCAGGTCACTGCCATACTGGGCGCCGCGCATACCCTGTGAGGAATGTCCGTCATCAGCTATGATCTACCTGGAGGCAAGGTACAGATGGAAGACGAGATAAAATTCCCGGACAACAAAGAAATAATCGAACTGCTGGACCTCATCAGTTCGTCGCCGATTGAGGAGTTCCGTCTTGAAATCGGCGCCAACCGGCTGGTGATCAGCAAAAACGCGGACGGTTCAGTGCATTTCGAGCAAACTGAAGACACCGGCACAGGCGGATCCGATGCCGGTAGCCAGAAACAGCCCCAGCCAACCAACGAGACGATCGTCAAGGAGAAATTGCGGCAGGATGCCGCCAAGCCGGCGCCTGCCGAAATCCCGGAGGGACTCGAGCAGGTTACCGCGCCGCTGCTGGGCATTTACTACCAGGCGCCCGAACCCGGCGCGGCGCCGTTCGTACAGATGGGGGACAAGGTGGAAGAAGACACCACGGTGTGCCTGATCGAGGTCATGAAGCTGTTCAATGCGGTCAAGGCCGGCATGCGGGGGACGGTCGAGCAGGTCCTGGTGAACAACGGCGACATGGTGGAATTCGGCCAGCCGCTGTTCCTGGTGAAACCCGAAGGGAACGATTAGGATACGGAGATGAGCGCGATACAGATCGTCGATACGACCATCCGCGACGCCAACCAGAGCGTGTGGGGGGAAAGGATGACCACCCGGATGATGTTCGATATCGCGCCCGCCATGAACCGGGCGGGATTCCACGCCATCGACGCCACTGCCATGAGCCATTTCGAATACGCGGTGCGTTACCTGCGGGAAAACCCGTTTGCCCGCATGAAACGGCTGGCGCAACTCATCACCAGCGCTCCGCTGAGCAAAATGATGGTAGGCACTACCCTGAACATCTTCCGTTACGTGGGCGGCCCGATCTTCGAAACCTGGCTGGAACGCCTGGTCGCCAACGGGGTAAGCCGGGTCCAGTTCATGGAATCCTCCAACAACATGGAAGACATGGTGGAGAACTGCGCGTCGGCCAGGAAACTGGGCCTGCAGGTGGTAATACCGCTGGTGTACACCCACAGCGAGATTCACACCGATGAATATTACGCCGAAAAAACCCGCGACGCGGTCAGGCTACTCGAACCGGACATCGTTTACCTGAAGGACCCGGGCGGGCTGATCACGCCCGAACGCACCCGGACCATCATCCCGGCTATCCGGAAGAACCTTAACGGTACGCCGCTGGAATTCCATACCCATTGCACCACCGGCCTGGGGCTGAACTGTTACCTGGAGGCATTGAAGCTGGGTGTCCGGACCTTCCATACCGCCAGCCGGCCGTTGGCCAACGGGCCGTCCCAGCCCGCGACGGAGAGTTTCCTCCACAATGCCTCCCACCTCGGCCACGAGTCGGACCTGGACGGCGGCGCCCTGGACGAAATGGCCCGGCACTTCGCGTACATCGCAGAAACCGAAGGATTGCCGACAGGCCAGCCCGTGGAATACGACGAATTCCAGTTCCAACACCAGTGTCCGGGCGGCGTGATCTCAAACCTGAAACGGCAACTGGAACAACTGGGCGCGCTGGACAAACTGGACCGGGTATTGCATGAAGCCGTGGCGGTGCGCAGGGACCTGGGATACCCGATCATGGTCACCCCCCTGTCCCAGTTTGTCGTGACCCAGGCGACCATCAACATATTGCAGGGTGAACGTTACCGCGTTATCGCCGATGAGGTGATCCGGTTTGCGCTGGGGCATTACGGCAAGCAACTGCGGCCGGTGGATCCTGAACTCATGGACCGCATGGACAGACTGCCGCGCACGAAAGACCTGGCAAAATGGGAACGCACGCCCACCAGTATCGATGATATCCGCAAGCAGGTAGGCGCCGGCTACAGCGATGAAGAACTGCTGCTGCTGGTGTTGGTCCAGGAGGACGACATCAAGGCCATGCGGGAGGCCGCGCCGAAGCCGACGGAATCCACCCGCGGCAACACCCCGCTGGCGACGTACCTGCGGCGGGTCCTCAAGTCCCCAAACGTCAGGCAGTTCTCCGTCAACAAGGATGGTGTAAGGATGGAAGTACGGGTCAGAGGGTAGTCTCTTAATAATGAATGCAGAACAAATATCCGCTTTGCTGGACCGGCAAAAGCCGGGATTCGCCCTGGAGCAGGCGTTCTACGTTTCCCGGGATATATTTGATTTCGAGTGCGAAGCCATACTGCGCGACAACTGGTACATGGCCGGACACGTGTCCCGGATCCCCGAGGTGGGAGATTATTTCCTCTGGGAAATCATGAACGAATCGATCATCGTGGTCCGCTCCAGCGCATCCACCGTCAAGGCGTTTTTCAACGTATGCCGGCACAAGGGGTCCCGCGTCTGCCTGGAAGCAGAGGGCAAAAAACGCATGTTTACCTGCCCGTACCATGCCTGGACCTACAGCCTGGACGGCCGGCTTGCGAACGCAAGGTCCATGGGCGCCGGTTTTGACCCGGCAGACTATTTTCTTTTTCCCTGCTCCGTACAGGTCCTGTGCGGCCTCATTTTTATCAACCTGTCCGACAAGAGCCAGGCGGACTTCGAACGCCTGTACGGCAATTATGAACCGCTGCTGGATTTCCACGGTCTGGCAGAAGCGCAGGTTGCGGCGCGGGACCGTTACCCCACGGACGCCAACTGGAAACTGGTGCTGGAAAATTTTTTCGAGTGCTACCACTGCGCGCCGGCGCACCCTGAATACTGCAGGATCCATTCCCCGGAAGCCGTACTGGCCATGGGATCCAGTCCGGATTCCGAATTGAGGCAGGCCTATATGCCGGTGATCGAGGCCTGGCGCGAGAGGGCGTCCGCCCTGGGCCACCCGGTCGACAATTTCGGCAGCGCCGCCGCCGACCCGGATTATCGCGGTTATATCAGGGCGCCGCTGGGCAACAATTCGCTCTCCGAAACGGAAGACGGCAAACCCGCAGCGCCGATCATGGGAAAGTTCAGGGAATTTGACGGCGGACACAGCACCATTGTTTTCAACCCCTTCAGCTGGATACTGGGAATGACCGATTTCGCGGTGATGTTCAGGTTTACACCCACAGGCAGCAGAAAAACCGACCTGGAAGTCACCTGGCTGGTGGGGCCGGGACTGGAGGCAGGTAAGGACTACGACACGGACA
>VYCZ01000278.1:0-1028 GCA_009843675.1 Gammaproteobacteria bacterium
GTGTATTTCGCACTCATCGTCGATGCGCTCAATAGTGTTAACACGCCCTAGGACGCTGGAAAATATTTTGGACCAGGGCTGATAACCCGGTGTGAAACATGTCTTTCTCTTTCCCTGAGCGCCTCAGCAATACGCCTCAAGTCGAATCCGTAACGTTCGGCGTGTTCATGCCGATGTTTACGTATTTCTTCAACAACAGGGTCATTAATCATAATCAACTCTCGGATGGCCTTGATGTTATTCGGAAATGTCCAGTTCAGGCAGGGTTGAAACAATTTCTACCGTTCTCATACTGACGGTCACTACTTTTTGCAGCAGTTCAAGGATGTAGCGGGGGTCATCGGACCACTCATTCGGGTCGTTGACGATTTTGCTGTCCGGGTGCTGGGTGACCTGGTATCGGTCCATGATCCATTCTATGGCGCTCTTGCCGTTGACTACATACTGGCAGGCTTCAAGCGGGATTCCCTCAACGGTGAGGTGGTCGTTGTAACGGATAACCGTCTTATCGGGAGCCTTGAAGGAGCCGCCGAAGCGCATTTTGTGGACCCGGTAACATTGCCCGGCTTGATCGGGGACGGACCTCAGGTCCGTCCCCAGACTGCGGATGGTCAGCGGCCAGCCTTCCACGTCTTCATAACCGACGTGGAGCTCGGCCAGCGCTTGCCCGGCCTCGGAAAATCTACTGAAATCATCCGGGCTTTCGACCAGGGGAAGCCGGGGCAGCATCTTTTTCAGGTCTGAAGCAAACCGGGTCTTGTAACCGGGGCTGTGCAGCAGGCCGTACACGTAGTAGAAGATTGCGTCGGCGGCGATGGCGCGGTCCCGGTAGTTGTCCTGGAACCGGGTCACCATGTCTTGAGGGACATTGTCCTCACGGCTGTGTTGCGTCTCGCCCATATCCAACACTGACTGACTTCCTTGCGCCCCGGGAGGGAGATAGCGGTAACGGGGAAAGCACTGACCGCCGGCATCCTGAAGATTCAAGTCCGGTATTGTATTCACCATCAATGCAGAACACCCCTTGT
>VYCZ01000278.1:1038-4117 GCA_009843675.1 Gammaproteobacteria bacterium
AAAACCCCTTGTCACCGCCAATACCAGGCACACAGATGACGAAGTTCCAAGAATCGCTTTTTGGAAATATTTGTGGCTGTTGATATCTACGGGTATTCCAGTTGGGATCAAAATACAACCATTGTTTACAAAACGGGCGATAAATTCCATTGCGCAGGTTTTCCTGACTGAATTTGTCTGTTCCTTTTGCAACACAGTCAGTTAAATCCGCCCAGTGAATTTTTGTTGAATCATAATTGATAAATTCCTGTACATTGGGTTTCTCTGAATCACTTTTCCTTTCACAGGCCAGCCGATAACGCTCCACCTCGCTGTTGTAGAATGCAATGGTTTTCTGCATGTTCTCCTGAAGGTTTTCTTTGGAAAAGTTATAGACCCAGGCATCCCGGTTGGTTTTTACCCCACTGCTGTACAGAGTAAACACACTGTTACCCGTTCCCTTGCTACGTTTAATTTCCTTGTCGCCTAACGGCAGGTAGCTGAGGAACGTCTCACTTCGCTGATTAATCCAGTCGTGGTGTTTGTTCGGCGTGATCGTCTCCCACAGGTTCTCCATGTTACCGATCGTTCCGAAGTTCCTGATGATGTCCAGTTTTTGCTTACGGTCAAGATAATCACCTATATCGTGGTACCGGATTTGACACTTGCCCCTGGTGTCCTTTTTCTTGACCAAGAACAGAATGGCAATGTTGGTGCGTGTGCCCTCACCGAAAACATTACCTCTTTCCTTGCGGCGTTGCTCGCCCGAGGTCCGCGCATTCCCCCTCAGGTTGAAACAGTAGATGCGGTCAAATTCCTCTCCCAGACAGCGCCTGAACCCGTCCATGGCGCTGCCGTCCAGCCAGCCGCCGTTGCTGACGTAGGCCACAATGCCTTCATCGCCCACACGGTCGGAGGCCCAGCGGAAGGCCCGGATATAGGAGTCATACAGGCTGTTTCTGTTCGTGGCCGCGGAGTGTTCGGCATAACTCCTTTTAATGCTCTCATCCAGCCTGGGATAAGGCAGGTTGGCATTGTCGTCATTGGCACTTCTCTGTTTAGCCGAATACGGCGGATTCCCCAGCACCACCCGGATGGGGGTATCCTTCTGGCGCATGACCCGTTCGGAGTTGACCGGAAATATCTGGTCCAGCATGTCGCCGTCCCGCTCATTGACCTGGAAGGTATCGGTCAGCACGATGCCCGGAAAGGATTCGTATTGGACGTCATCTGCTTCACCTTCCTTCCTTGCTGTATAAATTCCGGGGACAGACTTCAAGTCTGTCCCCAGCCGGCGCGACATTTGGCCGGCGTGCGCAGGTCCCTGGGCATGAAAGTCCAACTTTGACCGCAACCGTTCGTGGTAGGTCTCCTCAATGTTCACCGCGGCGATGTAATAGGCCAGCAGGACAACCTCGTTGGCGTGCAGTTCCTGACGGTACTTGCGTTCCAGATCTGTATCCATGATCAGGCCGGAGGCCAGCAACCGGGTCAGGAACGTGCCGGTGCCTGTAAACGGGTCCAGGATATGTACATTCCCCGATGAGAGAGTCTCCCCAAACTCCTGCACCAGCAGGTCATTCACGCTGTGCAGAATGAAATCCACAATCTCAACAGGTGTATAGACAATCCCCAGGCTCTCGGCCATCTTGGGGAAGGCCTCCTTGAAAAACCTCTCGTAGAGTTCGATGACCACCTTTTGGCGGCCTTCGGCGTTGTCGATCCCGCTGGCGCGCCGGCGTACGCTGTCGTAAAAGCCCTGAAGCCTCTTCGTCTCGGTTTCAAGATTCTGTTCGTCCAGCAATTCCAGCATGGCCTGCATGGTCTTCGAGACTGGGTTGCTCTTGATGAAGGAGTAGCCTTCGAACAGGGCGTCGAACACCGGGCGGGTGATGAGGTGCTGGGCCAGCATCTCGATGGCATCCGCTTCTGTTACCGACGGGTTGATGTTCTGGCGCAGTTCTGCCATAAATTCCTCAAATATCTCCCGGTAATCAGCGTCGCTCTCCCCGACCAGCGTGGTGATGCGGGTGATGTTGCGTCCAGCAATCTCGGCCACGTCCTTGGCCCAGGATTCCCAGTAACGACGGTCGCCGCATTTCAGGACCAGGCGGGCGTACAGGGCGTCCTTCCAGTGCTGGAGATTGAGCGGTAGCTGGGTGGCGTATTGAGGGGTCTCCGGCTCTTCAGTACCGTTATCATCACCGTCCGGGGCGCCTTCGAAACCAACGCCAATCAGGTTGATCCTGCCTTCACGCTTTTTGTTGAGTTCAATCTTGTTGATCTCGGCGTTGAAGCGGTTGTCATGGGCGCGCAGGGCCTGTAGAACCTGCCAGACCACCTTGTATGTCTTGTCATCCTGCAGCGCCTCTTCGGGCGACATGTCCTCATTGACGCAGACAGGCAGGATGATGTAGCCGTAATCCTTGCCCTCCGCCTTGCGCATGACGCGCCCGACGGCCTGGACGACGTCCACCTGGGAGTTGCGCGGACTGAGAAACAGTACCGCGTCCAGCGCCGGGACGTCCACGCCTTCGGACAGGCAACGCACGTTACTGAGGATGCGGCATTCGTTCTCATCCGGCTCATCCCGCAGCCATTGCAGCGCCTGGTTGCGCTTGAGCGCGTTCTGTGTGCCATCGACATGTTGAACGGTGCAGCCCAATGCCGTGTCGTCAGCCGGGCTGCCTTGCCGGTACGCCTGCACGATGTCGGCAAAATACTGTTCCACCTGTCTGGATGCAGCAATGCTCTGGCAGAAGGCCACGGCGCGGCGCATAGGCGCCGTGTCTGTCAACGGCAGAGCCTCCTCACCGGCAATGTGTTTCGACAGGCCGTTCCAGCAACCGATGATCTTCGCCGCGTCATTCAGGTTGGTTGTTTCCATCATGGCCAGCAGATCATGTACCGAGGCGTTGGCGTGTTCCTGGTTGACCATCAGCACCAGCACCTTGTAGTCGCTCAGCAGGTCCATGGCTACTGCATCGGAGAAATCCAGCCGGTGGAAGGGGTTGCCGTAATTGTCAGCCTCATCCATGGAGTAGATCTCGGCCAACTCATCTTATTCACAAAAACACATCTTTGCGCTGTCCTGGTAGAT
>VYCZ01000047.1 GCA_009843675.1 Gammaproteobacteria bacterium
CGGGCGGCACTCTTGTTGTCAGGCCCGCGGTCAAGTCGGCATGAATACGGGAGCGCTCAGGTGAAACTGGTATTGCACAAAGCGGGAAAGAAACGGGCCGGTAGCGTAACCGTTGCCGATGAAGTGTTCGCCGCCGCGTACAATGAGCCGCTGGTGCACCAGGTGCTGACGTCCTACCTGGCAACGGGCAGATCCGCGAACAAGTCCCTGAAAAATCGTTCGGCCGTCAGAGGCGGCGGAAAAAAGCCCTGGCGCCAGAAGGGTCTGGGCCGGGCCAGGGCCGGCACTATCCGCAGCCCGCTGTGGCGGGGAGGCGGTGTAACATTCGCAAACAATCAGCGCAGGTATGCCAGTAAAGTAAACAGGAAAATGTATCGCGGCGCGCTGCGTTCCATATTTTCGGAACTGGTTCGCCAGGAACGGTTGATGTGTATCGACAAATTGAATATCAACGCGCCGAAAACAAAGGCTGCGCTGGAAATGCTGGCGCAACTGGGCCTGGATGAAGTGTTGATCATTACCGATACCATCAGCGAAGAACTGCACCTGGCGACCCGTAACCTGGCGCGCGTGGCCGTTATCAATTCTCATGAAATTGATCCTTATTCACTGGTCGGGTTTGACCGGGTGCTGATAACCGGAGCGGCCCTGGAAGAAGTGGAAAAATGGCTGGGGCCTGAGACAAAGGATAGCGCAGATCGGGCGAAAGCCGGCGGGAATGAGAACACGGAGCAGGAAAAACCGGACGGGAGTGAAGAGGATGAATGACGAAAAGCTGATGAAGATCCTGCTGGAGCCGCGGGTAACGGAAAAAAGCACCATGACTGCCGATAAATACCGGCAGTTCGTATTCAAGGTCATGCGTGACGCCACCAAACCGGAAATCAGGAAGGCCGTGGAAAAAATGTTCGAAGTCGAAGTCGAGTCGATACAGGTCCTGAACGTGCGCGGCAAGAGCAAGATGTTCCGGCGCGCGCGCGGCAAACGCCCGGACTGGAAAAAGGCCTATGTCAGGCTGAAACCCGGGTTCGATATAGATTTTATGGGCGCGTAGGAGGAATTTGAAAATGCCGTTAGTCAATCCGAAACCTACGTCACCCGGCCGCCGGGGCGTCGTCAAGGTCGTCAATCCGAACCTGCACAAGGGCGAGCCGTATAATCCGCTGGTCGAAAAGCAGACCAGGACCGCCGCCCGCAACAACCGCGGCAGAATTACCGTAAGACACCGGGGCGGCGGCGCCAAACAGCGTTATCGGATCATTGATTTCAAGCGGGACAAGGACGGTATAGAAGCCACGGTGGAGCGGATTGAATACGACCCCAACCGTACGGCCCACATCGCCCTGTTATGTTATACGGATGGCGAACGCCGTTACATCATTGCCCCGGCCCGCGTCGAGGCCGGCGCGAAACTGATGTCCGGGCCGCGCGCCGAAATAGCGCCCGGGAACTGCCTGGCGCTACGCAATATTCCGGTGGGTACGGTCATTCATTGTGTGGAACTGAAGCCTGGGAAAGGCGCGCAACTTGCCCGCAGCGCCGGCGCGGGGGTGCAGCTGGTGGCGCGGGAAGGTACCCATGCGACATTACGCCTGCGTTCAGGCGAAGTGAGGAAGGTGCCGCTGGATTGCCGGGCTACCATCGGTGAGGCAAGCAACATCGAACATTCGTTGCAAAAACTGGGCAAGGCAGGGGCAAAACGCTGGCGCGGGATAAGGCCCACCGTGCGCGGCGTGGCGATGAACCCGGTCGACCACCCCCACGGAGGCGGTGAAGGGCGCTCTTCAGGAGGACGGCATCCCTGTACACCCTGGGGCTACCCGACAAAGGGTTACAAGACAAGGAAGAACAAGCGTACCGACAACCTGATTATTCGTAAAAGGAAAAACTGATGCCGCGTTCGATTAAAAAAGGGCCGTTCATAGACCACCATTTGATCGCAAAGGTCGAGACTGCCCGGGAGAATAATGACAAACGCCCGATCAAGACCTGGTCCAGGAGGTCGATGATAGTGCCGGACATGGTAGGACTGACCATAGCAATACATAACGGCCGCGACCACGTGCCGGTGTTTGTCACCGAGAACATGGTAGGCCACAAACTGGGCGAGTTTGCCATTACCCGGACATTCCGCGGTCATGCCGCGGATAGAAAAACCTCAAAGTAGGCAGGAACGGTTAATCATGACGACAGCGTGTCTGAAATATGTGCGAATGGCGCCGCAGAAACTGCGCCTGGTCGCCGACCAGGTACGCGGCCTGCCGGTGGATCGCGCAATGAATATCCTGGCTTTCAGCAACAAGAAGGCAGCCGCCATCGTCAAAAAGGTTCTGGAGTCGGCGATCGCGAATGCCGAACATAATGAGGCTGCGGATATTGACGAGTTGAAAATCAGCGCAATCACCGTTGACAAGGGGCCTACCCACAAGCGCATGCGCACCCGGGCGCGGGGACGGGCGGACAGGATTTTAAAGCGCACAAGCCACCTCGTTATAACGGTTACAGAGACGACAGAGTAGAACAGCATGGGACAGAAAGTACATCCTACGGGAATCCGTATCGGCATCATCAAGGACTGGACCTCAACCTGGTATGCGGATACGAAAGATTACGCCAGGTACCTGAACACCGACCTGCAGGTGCGTAAGTACCTGAGGAAAAAACTGGTGAACGCTTCGGTCAGCCGCATACAGATCGAACGCCCGCCGAATGAAATCAAGGTGATCATACACAGCGCCAGGCCGGGCATCGTGATCGGCAAAAAGGGAGAGGACATCGAGCGTTTGAGCCAGGAGGTCTCCGATATGATGGGTGTCAGGGCGAAGGTCAGCGTGCAGGAGATCAGGAAGCCCGAACTGGACGCGAGCCTGGTGGCGGAGAGCGTTGCCCAGCAGATAGAGAGAAAGATCATGTTCAGGCGGGCCATGAAACGGGCGGTGACCAATACGATGCGGCTCGGCGCGCTGGGTATCAAAATCAATGTCAGCGGTCGCCTCAACGGTGCGGAAATAGCCCGTTCGGAATGGTACCGGGAAGGCCGGGTGCCCTTGCATACGCTACGGGCCGATATTGATTACGGCACCGCCAACTCTAATACGACGTATGGCGTCATTGGCGTGAAGGTCTGGATATTCAAGGGCGAAGTGTTCAACGTGGAAGACCGGACCGATGATGATGCGCCCGTAATCGGAAGCTGAACCGATGTTACAACCGAAACGAACCAAATTCAGGAAACAGAGCAAGGGCAGGAATCGCGGGCTCGCCAACAACGGCAACAAGGTCAGTTTCGGCGAATTCGGCCTCAAGGCGACTACCCGCGGACGCATCACCGCGCGCCAGATTGAGGCTGCCCGCAGGACCATAACCCGCAAGGTAAAACGCGGGGGGAAAGTATGGATACGAATCTTCCCCGACAAGCCGATAACGACAAAGCCCCTGGAGGTCCGGCAGGGCAAGGGCAAGGGCAACGTCGAATACTGGGTATCCGTTATCCAGCCCGGCAAGATGCTGTACGAAATTGAAGGCGTATCGGAAGATCTGGCAAGAGATGCCTTCAAGCTCGCTTCGGCAAAGCTGCCGGTCAAGACCGTGTTCGTCAGCAGGACCATATTGTGATGAAGGCCGCCGAACTGAGAACCAGGAACCCCGGCGAGTTGCAGCAATTGCTCGTGGAGTTGCTGCGCGAGCAGTTCAACCTGCGTATGCAGAAAGGTTCCGGACAGCTTGGCAATCCAAGCCGCTTCAAGGCGTTGCGCCGGGAAATTGCAAGGATTAAGACGGTGTTAAACGAGAAGGCAAAACAAGATGAGTGAAACCGGGAAAACAGCCAGGACACTGACGGGGACTGTTGTCAGCAACAGGATGGACAAGTCGATTTCCGTGGATATCCACAGGACCGTAAAGCACCCGTTGTACGGAAAATACATCCGGCGCACCACCAGGCTGCTTGCCCATGATGAGAATAACGAGTGCAATGAAGGCGATATGGTGATTATTGAATCATCCCGGCCGATTTCGAAGAACAAGGCCTGGCGCCTGCGCAGTATTGTGACCAAAGCCCAGGAAGTATGATACCGGACGGAGTACACAGATGATCCAGATG
>VYCZ01000261.1 GCA_009843675.1 Gammaproteobacteria bacterium
GCGGTACGACGCCGGGCAAGGGGTGGTCCGAACCGTTTACCAGGCGCCCGTGCCAGGCTTCGGTTTCCAGCAGCGCTTTCAGCACCGAGGCGCGCCTGTTGCGCTGGATCACGGCCGAGATGTCGCCGAACAGCAATCCTTCAAAGCGGTGATCATTCATCAGGCGCGCAAACAGGCTGAAATTGCTCGCCCGGGGGCCATTTATGCCCTTGTCCAGGTCTCGGCCCTGCCCCAGTGAGGCGCAATGGGCCACGATCACTTTCACACCGTGCTCCAGCGGGCAGCGCAACAGCAGCGGGTTGCCGTAATCCTGGCGGCCGCTGCCGTGTACGGCTTTTTCATCCCCGGCGTGGACCAGCAGGGGCAGGCCAAGCCGGACCAGGGCTGTGTAGAAGGCGTCGCAACGCGCCGCGCCCGGATTCATGCCCATGGCGGGGGGAAGCCATTTCACGGCCCGGGCGCCGGCGTTGCTCGCCTGCTCCAGTGCTTCGACGGCATCCTCGCGATAGGGATGTACCGAGGCAATCCATTCAAAATCCCCGGGGTATTCCCGGTGCAGGCGGGCGGCCAGTTCATTGGGAGTGTGAAACGCGCTCAGGTCCGGCCGACGCCGGCCGGACTCGTCATAGCTGTAATCGAAAGCCAGCAGCATGAACCGGCTCTGCGGTGGAAACCCCTGCCTCAAGGCCAGCAGCCGGGCCAGGAAACTCTCATCTGCATTATCTTCTGCCGCGCAGGATGCATTCAGGTAGAACCGCAACTGGGTATATTGCAGCGGATGCCGGAGACTGCTCAGTTGCGGGTTGATCCAGGCGCCGCTACCACTGTCGCCGGTGCCCAGCAGGTGTACATGGCCGTCCCAAATTTGATCCGGGCGCAGACCTTCGAAGGCTTGCCGTACCAGTTCGTTATTCGCCAGGGACTCCGGCAGGCGCGCCGGCAGGCAGGGATTGAACAGCATGGGTCCACGCAGGCAACCGCTCACGCTCAACCCGCCCAGCAGTGCAAGGAAATCACGCCGGTTCACGGCTTATTCCGTGGCCGAGGAACTGTCTTCCACCGTATCCTCAGCCCGGCGCTTGACAAACCTGCCCAGGATCAGGCCCAGTTCGAACAACAACCATACGGGCACCGCCAGCAACACCTGGGAGATGATGTCCGGCGGGGTCAGTAACATACCAACCGTGAATGCGCCGACGATGATATAAGCGCGTTTCCTCGCCAGTGATTCAACCGAAGCAAGTCCCGTATAAACGAAAAGGATAATGGCGATGGGCACTTCAAAGGCAATGCCGAACGCAAAGAACATCTTGAGGATGAAATTCAGGTAATGGCCGATGTCGGTCATTACGGTAACGCCGACCGGCGCAGTGGAAGTCAGGAACGCAAACAACAGGGGGAACACAATGAAGAAGGCGAAAGCGCAACCCAGGTAGAACAACAGCACGCTGCTCGAGAGCAACGGCAGCACCAGGCGCCGTTCATTTTGATACAGCCCCGGCGCGACAAACGCCCACGCCTGGTACAACAGGTACGGCACGGACACGAACACAGCGGCAAAGAAGGTGAGTTTGAACGGCACCAGGAAAGGCGATGCCACTTCTGTGGCAATCATGCTGCTCTCATCAGGTAATTGCGCCAGCAGCGGGCCGGCTATCAGGGCGTAAATGTCGTTGGCGAATACGCTGAGGCCGAGAAAGATGACAAACACACAGGCCAGGCAGCGCAACAGCCTGTCACGCAGTTCGGCAAGGTGAGCGATGAGAGGCTGTTCCGTATCGGTATCGGGACGGGGGGAATCGTCCGCCATGGGATTCAATCTTCGGTTGTCTTGATCTTGCCGTGTTTGTCCGGGGCAATGTCCATCAGCTTATCCATTTGCTCCACCTGTTCGGAAAAATCCCTTACTTCATCGATACGCAACTGTTGTTCGAACTCGTATTTGGCCTGCGTGACATAACGGCGCAGTTTTGCCGCCCACCTGCCGGCATCCCTCACCAGTCCGGGCAACCTCTCGGGGCCGGCCACCAGCAGCGAGACCACGGCAATGACCAGCAGTTCCCAGAAACCGATGTCAAACATGGGGTATCAGACGGGCGCGCTCAGGATTCGGCCGGTTTCCCTTTCTGGCCGTCCTCCACCTCGCCCTCAATGACCTTGCCGCCTGAAGAATCTTTTCCACTGTCGGGGTCATCGTCTTTAATTGCATTTCGGAAACCTTTGATTGCATTGCCCAGGTCGCCGCCGATGCTCCCCAGCTTTTTGGTTCCAAACAACAGGGCGACGATTACCATAATGATCCCCAGTTCCCAGATACCAAAACTCATATTTCATCTCCAACAGAACGATTAGCAGTAATAATTATGACACAGAGGGGAAAAGGACACAGAAAAATCTGGTTTCAAATATCAGGCGTAACTATCAGGGGCCGGGGTAAAATTCACCGGATTTTACCCCGGCCCCCTGTCTTAGTTTCTGCCTGCCTTCTCATCAAGGCCGGACTGGCCGAAACGCCGTTCCAGTTCGGAGAACACTTCGGCGGGATGGACATTCAGGTGGGACAACAGGACCAGCGTGTGAAACCATAAATCCGCAGTTTCGTGTATCACGGCCTGCGCTTCGCCGGCTGTTGCAGCCTCAACCAGTTCCCATGATTCCTCTTCTATTTTTTCCAGAATACCGGCTCTTCCTTTCTCATACAGGGAAGCCACATAGGATGTCTCCGGGTCGCCTCCCTTCCGCTCAATCAACACGTCCGCCAGTTCATGTATGATGTTCATTACCAGTTCTCCCCCTTCATTTGTCGTAGATTGTCTCAGGGTCTTTTATGACCGGATCGGCTTCTTCCCAACCCGCCTCCGTCCTGCGCAGGAAAAAGCAGCTTTCCCGCCCGGTGTGACAGGCAATTCCTCCTTGCTGATCGACCCGCAGCAGCAGCGTGTCCCGGTCGCAGTCCAGCCGGATTTCCCTGATCCGCTGCTCGAAGCCTGATTGTTCTCCCTTGCGCCACAAGCTGTTCCTCGACCTGGACCAATATACCGCGCGGCCTTCCGCGCAGCTAAGTCGCAGGGCTTCCCGGTTCATCCAGGCAAGCATCAGGACCCGTCCGGTGACATGGTCCTGGGTGACCACCGGAAGCAGGCCGTCCGCGTTCCAGTTGACCTGCTCCAACCAGTCCGGATTATTCATTTCTGACATGAATCAACTCCTTACCTCTATACCGTGGTGCGCCATCTTCTGTTTTGCCTGCCCCACCGTATATTCGCCGAAATGGAAAATGCTGGCCGCCAGCACTGCATCGGCCTTACCTTCAATAACGCCTTCTACCAGGTGCTCCAGGTTCCCGACACCGCCGGACGCTATCACCGGGATACTGACGGCAGTGCTGACCGCGCGCGTCAGGGACAGGTCAAATCCGTCCCTGGTGCCGTCCCTGTCCATGCTGGTCAGGAGAATTTCCCCGGCGCCGTAACCGGTCATTTTTTTCGCCCAGCGAACGGCGTCAATATCGGTTTCCCGGCGTCCTCCGTGGGTATATACATGCCACTCTGCCAATTCTCCGGCAGCGCCGGCCCGTTTTGCGTCAATCGCTACCACAATACACTGCGAACCGAATTCACGGGTCGCTTCCCGGACAAACTCAGGACTATTTACCGCGGCGGTATTGATACTGATTTTGTCGGCGCCGGCATTCAACAGGCGGCGAATATCATCCAGCGTGCGGATGCCGCCTCCCACGGTGAGTGGAATGAAAACCTGTCCTGCGACCGCCTCCACCACGTGCAACATGGTATCCCGTTCCTCGTTGCTGGCGGTAATGTCGAGGAATGCCAGTTCGTCTGCTCCCTGATCGTCATAACAACGCGCAACCTCCAGCGGGTCGCCGGCATCCCTGATATCGACGAACCTGACTCCCTTGACAACACGTCCGGCGTCCACATCCAGGCAGGGAATGATACGTTTTGCCAGTCCCATGACTATTAAAAAAAGGGGTGTGCCGACCGGGACGGAATTACCCGACCTGCCGCACCGAATCAAGCGCCATCAGCGTCCTGGATCCGGCAAAGCTCATCGACCAGGTCAAGGG
>VYCZ01000026.1 GCA_009843675.1 Gammaproteobacteria bacterium
TGGCAAAACGCCTGGATTCAATATCCCAGACTGACGATTTGGCTACCGTTACATTCAAGGATGGCGCAGCGGATACGGGAGAGCTAGTGATAGGGGCTGATGGTCTCAATTCTGTAACCCGCCAATTCGTTTACCCCGCTGCGCCCCCCAGGCGTTGGACATTTGTAGTTTGCTATCGGGGCCTGATTCCACGCGAGGAGGTAGCGAAACTTACCAAGGAGGATGGCAGCCCCATGGACTACAACCCCATCGATTCAGCCAGTATGGACGCACGCAAAACAGAATTCGGTTATGTGGTCACATACTGGGTGCGTGGCGGTGAGTTGCTTAATGTCTGGATGGGCTACTATGAGCCGGATGCGGATGAATTCGAGGGAGATGAAGGTGACTGGTTTCCCGCAGACCGTACGGAGATGATCAGAAACATGAAAATAGCCTTCAAGGACGATGTGCGCATGGATGATGTGGTTGCACTGGCGGGTAGCGTTGTGAAACCCACGAAGTGGGGCCTGTATGATCTTGACGCTTTTCCAAGCTGGCATAACGGACGAGTTGCTGTATTGGGCGACGCCGCCCACGCAGTATTGCCAACGTTCGGCCAGGGCGCTGCGCTGGCGATTGAAGATGGCGCTGCTCTCGGCAAATGTTTCGAGCTACATGGAAAAGACGTCTACAGTGCGTTGTTGCACTATGAGCGAGTCCGTCATTATCGCGGTACACGTGTGCAGTTTGCCTCCAAGTTCCTGCTCAGGCATCTTGAGCCGGAAGATTCCCCGGAGCGACAAAAGATCCTTAAGGCCTTGAACGAACGTGATTATCCGGTTTTTGATCACGCTCAACGCGCAGGGGGCGATGATTCCTGGTTGTATGCTTTTGATGCCCGGGACATCGGTGACGAGATACCTGCCAAGCGACTCGGTCCCTGGGATTTCCGCTCTGCGGAAGCGGTCCGTGAGGCCAGGATCGAGGTGGCGCGCAATCTCTGGGTACCCGAGGTGTCCCTGAAGGGCGATCGCAAGGTGACCCTGGAGGAAGTTCAGCAACATAACACCTTTGAGGATTGCTGGATCATAATTCATGGCAAGGTCTACGACTTCAGTGAATGGAAGGACCACCATCCAGGCGGGCCTTTTGTGGCCAGGATGTATGCGGGTAAGGACGCCACAGCCGAGTTCGGCACCTACCACAGCAGACTGGCTGAGAAGCACATGGCCCACTTTTGCGTAGGGGATGTCATCTGCTGATAAGGTGTCTGTAGTTTTCCCTATGCTGCGTCAGCGCCCACTCCACATGCTCGCGCACCAGAGCGGAGGGATGGTCTTTGCGTTGCTTCAGAGCATTGAGCACGGAGGTGGACGTCGGAGCGTTGCCCAGGGCCACTGCGATGTTCCTTAACCAGCATTCATAGCCGATGCGCCGGATAGCGCTGCCCTTCGTTTTTTCAAGAAACTCGCTTTCACTCCACAGGAAACATTCGACCAGGCCCACTTCGTCGAGTTGGTGGCGCGGCTGGTAATCCGGTTCTGAGGAATATTGCGCGAACCTGTTCCAGGGACATACCATCTGGCAGTCGTCACAGCCGTAGATACGGTTGCCCATGGCGGCGCGGAATTCCTCCGGGATGACGCCGCGGTATTCAATGGTCAGGTAGGATATGCAGCGCCGGGCGTCCACCCGGTAAGGGCCGACAATGGCCCGGGTCGGACAGATGTCGAGACAGGCCGTGCAGGCGCCGCAGTGTTCCCCGGCAAACTTCACATCCGTCGGCAGGGGCAGGTCGGTATAGATTTCCCCGATGAAGAACCAGGAGCCGGCTTCCGGGTGCAACAGGTTGCTGTGTTTACCGATCCAGCCCAGTCCTGCGTTGCGCGCCAGCGCTTTTTCCAGCACCGGGGCGGAGTCCGTAAACACGCGGTAGCCGAACGGACCGATGGCGGCTTCTATCCGTTGCGCCAGTTTTTTTAACCGTGCGCGCATTACCTTGTGGTAATCCCTGCCCAGCGCGTAGCGGGATATGAAAGCCCGTTCCCCGTCTTCCAGCACTGCCTCGGCGGACCTGGTTTTGGGAGGCAGGTAATCCATGCGCGCGGATATCACCCGGATGGTGCCGGGTCGCAGCAGGTCCGGCCGGGCGCGTTTTTTGCCGTGACGTTCCATGTAGGCCATCTCTCCGTGCATTCCTTGGTTGAGCCAGTCAAGCAGGTAGCGTTCGTCTTCCTCCAGGTCGATGCCGGTGATGCCGACCTGCTGGAAGCCGATTTCCGTTCCCCAGGTCTTTATGTCTGTTGCAAGGGTTTCAGTTTCCACGGGGCAGGATCGTTTGGTAAATCGTGGGGTCAGAGTAAAAATTCTTCGAATTTCTTACTCTGACCCCGGGTAGCCAGGTTTCATGGCGAGGCCGGGGACAGATTTCAAATCTGTCCCCTTTTCCTCTAGAATGATCGTAATACATGTTCGACTTTTTGAATAAGTGGTATAAACGGTATTTTACCGATCCCCAGGCTGCCCTGTTAGTTATTCTTCTGGTGGTCGGTTTTGTCGTCATGTATTTCATGGGCGGCATGCTGGCGCCGCTCCTGGCAGCCGTCGTGATTGCCTATATGCTTGAGGGGCCGGTCAAGAAACTGACCGGCAGAAACATCTCCAGGGTCCCTGCCGTTTCGCTGGTATTTTTGCTGTTTATCCTGGTGATGGGTTTCATCGTCATCGGCCTGTTGCCGATCCTGTCCGGGCAGGCAAGCCAGTTTTTCCAGGAATTTCCCGGTATGCTGAGCCGCGGCCAGGAACTGTTGATGCGCCTGCCTGAGCAGTATCCCGAAATTATTTCTGCCGAACTGGTTAACGAGATAGTTCTTGCCCTGCGCCGCGGGGTCGGTGATTTCGGCCAGGGGCTCGTGTCCGTTTCAATGGCATCGATCCCTGCCATTATCACGGTTCTGATCTACCTGATACTGGTGCCCTTGATGATCTTTTTTCTGATGAAGGACAAGGACGCGGTCCTGAACTGGGTGAGCCGGTTTCTGCCGAGCGACCATACCCTGGTCAGTCACCTGTGGCAGGAAATGGACGCGCAAATCGGTAATTACATACGCGGCAAGGTTTACGAGATAGTCATCGTGGGAACGGTCTCATACATAGTTTTCAAGTCGTTCGGACTGAATTACGCTTCACTGCTCTCAATTACCGTGGGATTGTCAGTATTAATTCCCTATATCGGTGCCGCCGTGGTGACGCTGCCCGTTGCGCTGGTGGCTTATTTTCAGTGGGGTTTCGAACCGATCTTCATCTGGCTGGTCGTTGCCTATTTTATAGTCCAGTTCCTGGACGGCAACGTCCTGGTGCCCATCCTGTTTTCGGACGTCGTCAACCTGCATCCGGTAGCGATTATCGCCGCCATACTGGTGTTCGGCGGGTTATGGGGATTCTGGGGCGTGTTCTTCGCCATACCGCTGGCTACCCTGGTCAAGGCCTTGATCAATGTCTGGCCTACCAGGGAAGAACAGCTGGCGGAAGGATAGATGGGGTCAGAGGGCTTTTACCGCCTCAAGCACCTCGTTTACGTGCCCTTTAACCTTGACCTTGCGCCACTCGTTGCGAAGCCTGCCCGCGTCGTCTATCAGGAAGGTGCTGCGTTCGATGCCCATCACTTTTTTGCCGTACATGTTTTTTTCCTTGATGACGTCGAATAACGCGCAAAGCTGCTCGGCCTGATCGGATAACAGGTCAAACGGGAACGATTGGTTGGCTTTGAATTTTTCGTGGGATTTTATGCTGTCCCTGGAAACGCCAAGAATGACCGTGTTACGGCTTGTAAATGCTTCGATATTGTCCCGGAAATCCTGTCCTTCCAGGGTGCAACCGGGCGTGCTGTCCTTGGGGTAGAAGTAGATGACTACGTTTTTCCCCTTGAGGGCCGACAGCCTGATGGTTTTCTCGCCGGTAGCCGGAAGTTCGAAGTCCGGTACGGTATCGCCTGTGGTTATTGTGCTCATATAATGTTCTCCGATGGATGGGGTCAGAGTCTGAATGATCCCCACGAAATTAATCTGTCCATGGGTGGTCC
>VYCZ01000424.1 GCA_009843675.1 Gammaproteobacteria bacterium
CGGTACATCTGCTCTTCCAACTGGCTGATTTTTTTCAGCAGCAGGTCCGGCGGCAATTCCATGTAACCGGGTTTCTGCTCGGCGACTTTTGCGTAACGGCGCGCCTGGCCGCGCTGGTCGCTGTAGGCCCCTTCCAGGATATCGGTGACCGCCTTGCGGATGCCCTGGGGGGTGATGCCGTGCCGTTCGTTAAAGCGCTGTTGTTTCTCCCGGCGCCGTTCGGTTTCCCGAACCGCGCGTTCGATAGAACCGGTCACGGTATCGGCATACATGATGGCCTTGCCGTTGATGTTGCGGGCGGCGCGGCCTATGGTCTGGATCAAGGTGGTCTCGGAACGCAGGAAGCCTTCCTTGTCGGCATCCAGGATAGCCACCAGGGACACTTCCGGCATGTCCAGCCCCTCGCGCAACAGGTTGATCCCGACCAGCACGTCAAACACACCCAGGCGCAGGTCCCGGATGATCTCCACGCGTTCCACCGTGTCGATATCGGAATGCAGGTAGCGCACCTTGACACCGTGCTCCGCCAGGTAATCGGTCAGGTCCTCCGCCATGCGCTTGGTCAGGGTGGTGACCAGCACCCGTTCATTACACTGTTCGCGCAAACGGATTTCAGACAACAGGTCATCCACCTGGGTGGCGACAGGGCGTATGTCCACGTCCGGATCGACCAGCCCCGTAGGACGGACCAGTTGCTCGATGATCTCACCGGAGCGCTCCCGCTCATAAGGCCCCGGCGTCGCCGAGACAAACACCATCTGCGGCGACAGGTATTCGAACTCGTCAAAGCGCAACGGCCGGTTATCCAGCGCGCAAGGCAGGCGGAAACCGTACTCCACGAGGTTTTCCTTGCGCGAACGGTCGCCGCGGTACATGGCGCCCAACTGGGGGACTGTCACATGGCTCTCATCCACCACCAGCAAGGCATTATAGGGCAGGTAATCGAACAGGGTCGGCGGCGGCTCACCCGGACGCCTGCCGGACAGGTGGCGGGAATAGTTTTCTATCCCGGTGCAATAGCCGATTTCCATCATCATTTCCAGGTCGAACCGGGTGCGCTGTTCCAGCCGTTGTAATTCGACCAGCTTGTTGGCCTTGCGGAACTGACCCAGGCGATCGGCCAGTTCCTCCTTGATGGCTTCGACGGCATCCAGGACTATCTGGCGCTCGGTGACATAGTGGGTCTTGGGGTGGATGGTGATGCGCGGGACCTTCCGGTAGATCTCGCCGGTCAGCGGATCAAAGATCGATATGGACTCGATCTCGTCATCAAACAACTCCACCCGTATGCCCTCGCGCTCTGACTCAGCCGGATAGATATCGATAAGATCACCACGGACGCGGTAGGTGGCCCGGTGCAACTCCACCTCGTTACGGGTATATTGCATCTCCGCCAGCCGGCGCAGGATGAAACGCTGTTCCATCCTCTCGCCCCGGTCCAGGTGCAGCACCATCTTCAGGTAGGCCTGGGGATCGCCCAGGCCGTATATGGCGGACACGGTGGCGACGATGATGGTATCCGGACGCTCCAGCAGAGCCTTGGTGGCGGACAGGCGCATCTGCTCTATATGCTCGTTGATGGAGGCGTCTTTTTCGATATAGGTATCCGTGGAAGGCACGTATGCTTCCGGCTGGTAATAATCGTAATAGGAGACGAAGTATTCCACGGCATTGTCCGGGAAGAATTCGCGCATTTCGCCGTACAACTGCGCGGCCAGGGTCTTGTTCGGCGCCAGGACCAGCGTGGGGCGCTGGATTTTCTCGATCAGGTTGGCAATGGTAAAGGTCTTGCCGGAACCCGTTACGCCGAGCAGCGCCTGTTGCGCAATACCGCTCGTTATCGAATGGTATAATTGCTCGATGGCCTCGGGTTGATCGCCCGACGGAGAGAAGTCAGCCTGTAATTTGAATTTCTTTGTCATAGCCTGAAATTTCCGCATTATAATACACGAACAGTCGTCCTGGAGAGGAAACCACATTGGAAAACAGGGTGGCGCAGCGCGCCGCAAACATCAAACCCTCACCCACCCTTGCAGTCACCGCCAAGGCCGCGGAACTGAAAGCGGCGGGAAGGGATATTATTGCCCTGAGCGCGGGCGAGCCGGATTTCGACACCCCTGAACACATCAAGGAGGCTGCCGTCAAGGCTATCCGTGACGGCAAAACGAAATACACCGCGGCAGGCGGCATGCCTGAACTCAAGCAGGCGGTTGCGGACAAGTTTCTGCGCGAAAACAGCCTCACCTACGGACCTGATCAGATCCTGGTCTCCTGCGGCGCAAAACACAGTATCTACAACGTGATGCAGGCGCTGCTGAATCCGGGTGACGAGGTGATCATCCCGTCACCTTACTGGGTTTCCTACCCCGACATGGCAAAACTGGCCGGGGCGGAGCCCGTGGCAATCCGGGCCGGCATCAGGCAGCGTTTCAAGATCACCGGCAAGCAACTGGAACGATTCATTACCGGCAACACGCGCCTGGTCATGCTCAACAGCCCGTCGAACCCTACCGGCGTCAGTTATAGCGATACGGAGCTGACGGAACTCGCGGCGGTACTGGTGGAACACCCGGAAATCGTCGTCCTCACGGACGATATTTACGAGCATATCCTGTGGGGGCAGGACGGTTTCAGAAACATCCTCAACGCCTGTCCGGAACTGGCCGACAGGACGATTGTCGTCAACGGGGTGTCCAAGGCCTACTCCATGACCGGCTGGCGCATCGGCTACCTGGGCGGTCCGCCGGCCCTGGTCAAGGCAGCGCAGAAAATCCAGTCGCAAAGCACGTCCAACCCGTCTTCCGTCTCCCAGTACGCGGCCCTGGCCGCCCTGAACGGCGACCAGACCTATATCAACCAGAGCACGGCCATCTTCAAACAGCGCCATGACTTCGTCCATGCCGGCCTGAACGCCATCAACGGCGTTGAATGCACCGCATCCGACGGTACGTTTTACAGCTTCCCCAACATGCAGGGCGTGATCGACAGGCTGGACGGTATCAAAAATGATGTGGAGCTGGGCGAATACCTGCTGGAACGGGCGGAGGTTGCCCTGGTGCCAGGCTCGGCCTTCGGCGCAAAAGGCTACATGCGCCTGTCCTACGCCACCAGCATGGAAAACCTGGAGACGGCGATTGAACGATTGAGGGCTGCACTGGATTGAAGACTCGTGTTATAATTTCCTTGTAGTTTGTATTACCTGAGAGTAACTGGAATTGATAAGGAGGTAAAACGATGTCTGAGACATTAAAAGTAATTTTCAGCATGTGCATGGTCAACCTCGCCCTGGCTGCCTTGATAGTTAACAGTGTCGACAATTTGCGTGCGGACTTGCGCATTATTCACGCGGGAATAATCGATCTACGAAAAGAGGTAATAGACAACCGGATAGAGTTAATTTATAACCGTATGGAAATAAAAGGCATCCAGACATGGTCGGACTGCGTACAGAGGTAGATAATGTCGATATTGGGTCATGATCAGGTCGCCACAAAGGCCGACATAGCTGATATTAGAGCGGACATCCATGTGCTGAAATGGATGGTAGGCATAAATATGGCACTGACCATGAGCCTGATATTGCATGCCGTAGCATGAGGAGTTAATCCAACCAGCAATTCCCCGGTAGCTCAGTCGGTAGAGCGGGTGACTGTTAATCACTAGGTCGGCGGTTCGAGCCCGTCCCGGGGAGCCAATTTAATCAATAGGTTACGTTATTCTGGAGTAATATCTGAAGTTTCGTGTCGGTACTATATCAGCAAAGAGCATGATTTGAATGGCTGAGTTTTTGCTTGGAGTCGCAAAATATCTGTTGAGTCTTGTCAGCTTTACAGGTTTGATTATCCTTTACGATTGGTGCGATACGACGAAACGGCTGCAGAGGTACGTGACGGCTTACAAGAACCACGTAGAATTCGAATGGAAGAATCAACCAGACAAATTTGCTGTCATGCATAGGGTCCGAGCATACGAACTTCTGTCGTTGAATCTTGACGCCCTGCGGGCCTGGACGCCACTGGCGTCCAGGCGCGTAGAGATGGTGCGGGAT
>VYCZ01000234.1 GCA_009843675.1 Gammaproteobacteria bacterium
GCCCGGCGTCAGCCGTCCGCGCAACGCGATGGTCGAACGGAGCTCTCCCGGCGCGACCACAACGGTCGGCAGCTTGCCGGGATCTTCCGTCCTGGCCGCGGACCGGGCCGCCGGCGCCGCGGCCGCGCCGGAGGGGTTCAGCGGCTGCACGTACCAGGCGCCAATGGCAAGGAACACCCCCACGCCCAGCAGCGCGGCCACGCCGCGCGCAGCCTGCACCCGTTTCATCATCTGGGAGAGTTCCTGGTTGCGGGCCTCAATATCCTGGTAGGCTTTCTGCAGCTCGGCAAGCTGGTTCTCGACGACTTTCGCCATGCGCAGCTCGGTCTCGCGCAGCTCCCTGATCTCGCTGATGTCGGCCACCACGGCAATGACCGCGGCCTGTCCGGCCTGTGCCGGCTCGTTGGTCAGCAGGTACGAGGTCGTCACCGCCAGGGAACGGAATTCCTCGCCGATACGCACACTCACCACGCGGCGCTTGATGTCGCCCTGCTCGGTAATGGCATCCAGGACGATCTCAACGAAGTCGTCAAAGCCCTCAGTCGTCACAAATATTTCCCCGAACGGACGCTCGACCATCTCATCGGGCTTGAATCCGAAGATCCGGCACAAGACCGGATTGGCGAGGCGCACGGTCCCATCGACGTCCACCACCATTACCCCGTCGGTCAGGTTCTCCAGCAGGGTGCGGTAAATGTCCTGGGAGTGGGCCGGCGTCACGGGAGGGTCTCCATACGAATGCCCCAACTGTCCAGGGTGCGGCCTGAGATATAGTCGAGCCGGGTCAGCACGTCCAGGTAGTTGAGGATTGCACTGACCTCGGCCTGCTCCGCCTGCACCAGTTCGTCCTCGGATGACGACACCTCAAAGGATGACGACAGGCCATGGCCGAATTTGTCCCGCTCAATGGCCAGGTTCTGCCGCGCCAGCGCGCGCGCGTCGCGGGCCAGTTCCGTCAAGCGCAGTCCCACCTTGACGTCGTTGACGGCCTGGCGCACCGCCACGTCGATCGACTCGCGCAGTTCGACCTGGCTCCGCTCGGCCTTGCGCAGGTCGTTGCGCGCGCGCATACGATTTACGTCGCGAAAACGATCATTGAAAGGAATGGCGATATCCAGGCGCACTTGCGCGTCCTTGCGGCCCGGGTCGCTGTCGCTCAGTTCCACCCCCAGGGACAAATCCGGCAGCAGGTCGTTTTTGGCAACCGCCAGGTTGATGCGGGCGATGTCGATGAGCGCCGCGGATTGCAGGTAATCGGCGCGCTTGCGCAACGCTTCGGCGAAGGCCGCCTCGAACGTCACCCGGCTCGGTTCGACCTGTAATCGCTCCAGCGGGTGGATGCGCACCGTGCTGTCCAGTTCCAGGATGTCAAGCAAACGGAAGTTCGCGGCGTCCAGGCGGTTGCGCGCCTGGGTCAGCGCCAGCTCCCGGGTGGCGACGGTCACCTCCGCGCGCACCGCCTCCCGCTCCGCCACGCGGCCGGCCTGGATCAGGGCGCGGGTCGCCTGCAACTGCTGGCGGGCGCGCTGCAATGCGGTCTCGGCAATCTCCACTTGCCGCACCGCGCCGATGAGCGTCCGGTAGGCGCTGATGACGGCCACGACCAGGTCCTCCACCGTTTGTCGAAACGCCAGCGCGTTGAGCCGTTCACCCAGCCGGGCCGAGCGAATCGGGGCGGTCTCTATGTTCATCCAGGCGCCTCGCAACAGCGGCTGGGAGAAGCTGATGGCCTGGGCGCGGGAATCCTCGAATTCGCCGGACAGGCGCTCGTCCCAGCGCAAGGCAAACTCGCCGCCGGTCGGCACGCGCATGCTGACCTGGCTGCTGACTCCCGTCGCGCGATCCTGCCGGTCCTTGCTGACGAAGGGACGGATGGTGGCACGCGGGGTCCAGCGGTCCTCGATAACCTCCAGGGAGAACTTTTGCACTTCCCGGTCCAGGCGCCGGTTGAGCAGGGGGCGGTTCTGTTCCAGCGCGAGATCGATGGCGCGCGCCAGGGTCAAATCAAGCGGGGCCGGCTGGTCGGCCGACACAGGAGTCATTAAACCAGGGATGAACAATGCCCAAATCAACAGTAAAATATACAGAGACGACGAACGGGGAGCACAAACGTACAAAAGCCTCATGCTGTGTGGCTGAGTTAAAAAAATACGTTTGTGGTTGTTGCAGTACACTTTGCCGGGCGCAACTGGTATGGGACAGTCCGGTGACTATCATAAACGGTTTTACCGTCGGCGGGAACACTCACCCATTTCTAACCGGATTGGATGAGTGGTGTTATCAGGCTGCAAAGCCTTGAGCAGGGGGGCAGACAGCTCCCCTTATAAGGAATACTTTTTCATTGGACTCCCGCCAACGCGGGACAAATCGGCAGGACCTGCCCCCTGAACCCACTACTCCCGGAACAGGCGGCAGGCCCTATGGATCAACTGCTCTGTAGTCAGCAACTGATCATATCAGCGCTGTCACAATCCAGAATCGTGACCGCGGCGCTGTACGGAATGGCCAGCGTCCCGTCGGAACCATCCAGTCTCGCGGTATCCGGCAGCTTCAGACGGACATGAAAGCTCTCTGATTCCTCGACCTCCCCATCTGTCAGGGTCTGCACGGCGATGGTCTTTGTTGTTTCCCCGTCGGCGAAGTCCAGCCTCCCCGGAGCATCCACATAGTCCGCGTTGGGCGTGGCGGGGTTGTTCTGGGCGCCCTCGTTGGTGAATTCATATTCGACGCTGGCCGCGCCAGCGCCTTCCTTAAGCACTGTCAGCTCTACGATTGAACCTTCAATCACGCTGAAAGTACGCCTGCTGAACTTGACACTTGGCACATCGCCGCTCGGCTCCTGAATGGAACCGCCACCCGACTGCGCCTGAACGTCCGTCTCCACCACCGGGCCGGCAAACAGCAGCGCCATCACCGCAACGCCCGCGATACCGCGTAGAGTTTTATGACTGAAATCCCAGCGTACACAGCAAAATTGTGAAAAAACGGATAGTCTGATCATCTGTAGCCCCCCCATTGGAATCCAATGCTCTATGGACGACGGAGTCTAACACAAAACCATACTCCGGTCAATCACAACAGCCATAAGGGCGTGACTGGAAGTGTGGTCAAAACCCTTACCGTCACTCATTGCGTCTTTCCCTGGACGCAACCCTGCGGGCAGCTATCGCTGTGCACAAATTCGTCTGGAACGAATTTGGACAGCGCAGCTGGCCCCGCAGGACAAATCGGCTGTCCTGCCGATTTGTCCTGCGGATGCAGGAATAGAGCAACTTCTGCAAGACAACTTCGTCATTCCTGCGGATGCAGGAATCCAGTCCAGCAAACTGTCGCGCGCGACACCTTGCCGCAACGCTAGTCGTCGTCCTTTATCGTGAAGGTTACGGTGGAGGCGCCGATGCTCAGTGAGCGGGGGTAACGGTCCAGACCAAAAGTATGCACGTCATTCCTGGTGATCTTAATGATCACTGACTCGTCTTCTTCCTGCTCCGTATCACCCTTGATGGTGAGCGTAGAGGTGTGAGTGGTTGCCGAGCCCTCAATGTTGTTGCCGCTTGTCGATCCGCCAAAGGTATAATCCGCGCCGGACGCGGCCGTGCCGCTTACTTC
Source organism: Gammaproteobacteria bacterium (assembly GCA_009843675.1). GTDB lineage: Bacteria > Pseudomonadota > Gammaproteobacteria > Eutrophobiales > Eutrophobiaceae > JAAXHV01. The sequence continues at coordinate 3,610 of VYCZ01000234.1, forward strand.
ATAGACGAACCGGTAAATCTTGGTCCTCCCCGTATCGGTCCATCCGGGAGCCTTGGTAGCGGTCACCGTAACGGTGTAACGCTTGACACCAGTATTGCCCTCGTCAGCTTCGATCTCTTCCATGCTCAGATGCAGCTTCTGGGCGGCGGCGTCCGGGGCCAGGCCGGACAACGACAACGCCAGCAGCGACAGGACAAACAACGCCGGGATGCCCCGCAAACGGCGGATACGCCGGGAACATGATTTCATACTCGCGTACATAGCTGACCCTCCCCGGTTTTCCTGGTCTTGCTCACTGATTGTGGCTATCATTGCATACATCGTAGCATAATAATCTCGGTTTTTCACATTGTTACGATTTGTTACAGAAAGCTGGTTGACATGGACTCAATCACGGAATTTCCATATAATTT
>VYCZ01000103.1 GCA_009843675.1 Gammaproteobacteria bacterium
TGACAACTATCATCCTGTCGGATTTTGATATGAGCAACCTGGATAATTCGGATTTCCTGTTCGGAGTTACCACACAGCCTCCGGCAACTCAAACCCAAACAGGCACCGGCGCAGACGACAGGCTGAGCGGCACGGCGGGCAACGACACGCTGGACGGTCTCGGCGGCAACGACACGATAAACGGACTGGGCGGCAATGACCGCATTACCGGCGGTCCGGGCGATGACACCCTCAGCGGCGGGGCGGGAAGCGACAGCTTCGTATTCGGCCCCGGCAGCGGGTCTGACCGGATCCTGGATTTCACCCTAGGACAGGACAAGATTCTGCTGGATGATCTGCGCCTGGTTGAGTTGAATTACTCAGTCCGCTCGGGACAGGATACTGAGACAGGCAGTGTGATGGCTACTGATTGGGAAGACATTACAATAGTTGTTCACGGTTTCGACGAGGGCGAAGCTTTCATGCGCTTTGACGACGGCAGTACCGTTACCATCGATCTTGATCCTTACTGCGGATCACTGCTGGAACTGGATATACTCGGCGACTTTATCGACTACATCTGAGCGGGCAAATGGGGTCAGGTCGCACAATGCACATTGGAAGGGGACGGAATTGAATTCTGTCCCTGGTGTGGCTTGCCCAGGCGGGGCGTCCGGTGCCGACGCTTGACAGTTTGCTGGTGGCCACGGCCATGCATCACGGTCTGAGATTGGCGACCCGCAACGTCACTGATTTCGGGGACCATACCGGCGCCGGATCCAGTAATCCAGGCTGATGTACCTGCCGCCGCCGAGGAAGAACAGGGCGCACAGCATGACCAGGTAGGTGGCCGCCCATTCAACGCCGTTGTTGGAGACAACGAAGCTGCCGTGTTCCGTCAGCCAGTTGTAGTTGCCGTGTTCCCTGAGGATACTCTTGGCCCGGGCCAGGCGCTCTACGGCCTCCCCGGCCTCAGCCGCCGGGAACGGGCTGTTCAGGTCGTGTATCGCCTGCCAGCCGTGACTGATATGTACCGTTGCCATGGCAACCACCATGGTCACCATCAGCGGGATGCAGACCCAGCGGGTCGCCAGGCCCAGGGCCAGCAGGATGGCGCCGATATATTCCGCGCCCCAGGCCAGGTAGGCATTCAGTGCAGGGAACGGCAGCCCCAGGCCCCATTCGGGATTGCCGAACCATTCGATGACTGAATCCAGTGAGCTGTCCCCGTCCAGGGGGTTCCACTTGTTGTTGCCGGCCACCCAGAATACGGGCACCAGGTACAGCCTGAGCAGCAGGGGGCCTATGATATCGAGACGGTTCCTGACGGCATCGAGTACGGATTGGGCCCAGCCGACAAGTGAAATGATACTGCGCATTATGAATACTCCGGCGGTTGTCGTTATTTCAGGAGACCCTATTATATCTTCATTTTCGAGCAGCCGTTGCCGTTAGCTTCGGCTGGATGGGTGGGGTCAGAGTAAAATTTCTGACGAAATTCTTACTCTGACCCCGGAATTAACGGCAACTGCTGATTTCCGATTTAAAGGGGCGCGGTTGTGTGTTAGGATACCGATCCAGCATATGTACGAGTTACGACACCTTACCGTGGTCATGCGCGGCTTGCTGGAGCCGACAGTCTATTTCTCACTCTTCCCGAAGGACCTGAAACCTTGACGCGTTTTGTATTCGTCACCGGCGGCGTGGTTTCTTCCCTGGGGAAAGGGCTCGCCTCGGCGTCCCTGGGAGCGATCCTCGAATCCCGCGGGCTGGACGTCACCTTGCTGAAACTGGACCCGTATATCAACGTCGACCCGGGCACCATGAGCCCGTTCCAGCACGGCGAGGTCTATGTAACGGAAGATGGCGCGGAGACCGATCTCGACCTGGGCCATTATGAGCGTTTCGTGCGCACCCGCATGACCCGGCGCAACAATTTCACTACCGGCAGGATCTACCAGAACGTCATCCAGAAGGAGCGCCGCGGTGATTACCTGGGCGGTACGGTGCAGGTTATCCCCCATGTGACCGACGAGATCAAGCGCTGTATCCTGGAAGGGGCAGGGGATGCGGACCTGGCTATCGTGGAGATCGGCGGCACGGTGGGCGATATCGAATCCCAGCCCTTCCTGGAGGCGATCCGGCAGATGCGCATGGAGCTGGGCGCGCGCCGTTCCCTGTTCATGCACCTGACCCTGGTGCCGTATATCGAGACCGTGGGCGAGATAAAGACCAAGCCGACCCAGCATTCGGTCAAGGAACTACGTTCGATCGGCATTCAGCCCGACGTGTTGATGTGCCGTTCCGACCGACCGCTGCCTGAGAACGAGCGCCGCAAGATAGCCCTGTTTACCAACGTGGATGAGCGTGCCATCATCTCTGCCGTCGATGTGGACAACCTGTTCCGGGTACCGCGCCTGTTTCACGAGCAGGGACTGGACGACATAGTGCTGGACAAGCTCGGCGTCGCTGCCCGGGATACGGACTTATCGGAGTGGGACGCCGTCATCGACGCCATAGAGCATCCCTCCGGGGAGGTCAATATTGCGATGGTCGGCAAGTACACCGGCCTGACGGATTCCTACAAGTCCCTGGCCGAAGCCCTGATCCACGCCGGCATACATACCCGCACGACCATAGATATCCACTATGTTGACTCCGAAGACGTGGAACAGGGCGGCACAGACCGGTTGCGTAGCATGGATGCGATCATCGTGCCGGGTGGTTTCGGCGACCGTGGTATCGAAGGCAAGATCGCGACCGCGCATTACGCCAGGGAAAACCAGGTGCCGTACCTGGGCATCTGCCTGGGTATGCAGGTGGCGGTCATCGAGTTTGCGCGGCACGTAGCCGGCATGAAAGGGGCAGACAGTACTGAATTCGCGCCGAAGACCCCGTTTCCCGTGATCGGGCTGATTACCGAATGGCTGAATTCCGATGGCGCGACGGAAACGCGGGACGAGAACTCGGACCTGGGGGGCACCATGAGGCTGGGCGGGCAGGAGTGCCGGCTGCTCGACGATACACTGGTCAGGGGCATGTACGGCAGGGACAACATCATGGAACGGCACCGGCACCGTTACGAGTTCAACAACAACTACCGCGGCAGGCTGGAACGCTACGGGTTGAGGGTGGCAGGCATATCGGCGGATGAAAGGCTGGTGGAAATTGTCGAGCTGGCCGACCATCCCTGGTTTGTCGGCTGCCAGTTCCACCCCGAGTTCAATTCCACTCCCCGGGACGGGCATCCGTTGTTCACCGGGTTCATCAGGGCTGCGCTGACGCACCGGAATGGTGGCTGAACATGAATTTGTGCGGTTTTGAGGCCGGAAATGAACACCCGTTGTTCCTGATCGCCGGCCCCTGCGTCATCGAAAGCGAACAACTGGCCCTGGACAGCGCCGGCGCCCTGAAGGAAGCCGCCGCTGAACTGGCTGTCCCGTTCATCTACAAGTCTTCTTTCGACAAGGCCAATCGCAGTTCCGGTGAGAGTTATCGCGGCCCCGGACTGGAGCAGGGGCTGCGCATCCTGGAGAAAGTGAAGCAGGAGATCGGCGTGCCGGTATTGACCGACGTGCACGAGGACACGCCGCTCGGGGAGGTGGCGGCAGTCGTGGACGTGTTGCAGACCCCTGCGTTCCTGTGCCGGCAGACCAATTTCATTCGCAACGTTGCCGCCTGCGGCCTGCCGGTGAACATAAAGAAAGGCCAGTTCCTCGCGCCCTGGGACATGCGGCAGGTTGTCGAGAAGGCCCGCGCGACAGGAAATGAACAACTGCTGGTGTGCGAGCGCGGCGTCAGTTTCGGCTATAACTACCTGGTCTCCGATATGCGCGCGCTGGTCATCCTGCGCGAAACCGGCTGCCCCGTGGTGTTTGACGCAACCCACTCGGTACAGTTGCCCGGCGCGCAGGGCAGGCAATCGGGGGGGGAGCGGGAGTTTGTCCCGGCCTTGGCCCGGGCCGCGGTGGCCGTGGGCGTGGCGGGGATCTTCATGGAAACCCATCCGGAACCGGACAAGGCGCTCAGCGACGGCGCCAAT
>VYCZ01000411.1:0-3146 GCA_009843675.1 Gammaproteobacteria bacterium
CGTACTGGGCTGATCCCGAGGAAAACATGATCGGAATCCTTCTGAAACAAACCAGGGGAGAGGTATTTGATCCGTCGGACTGGATGTTCAGACAATTGGTGGGGGCGGCAATAGATGATTAGAAACCCATTGTCATGGTTGCATGTAAAGCTGCCCCGGATCGAACTTTAAGTTTAACCTTTAACGCGTCCGGCGAACAATTCATTGAAAAAAAAAGCATCAAACGGCCGTTAGCCTGGCTAATCTGGGGACTGGCCGTCTCCTACGGCGTCTACAAGGATCAGACCCAGAGCAGTTACGCGGTGCTGAATGCCGATATTGCTGAATCGTTGTCATTGACGCTGTTGCAGGTCGGGGAACTGGGGGCGGTCTACGCGATTACCTATGCCGTCATGACCATCCCGGCGGGAGGACTGCTGGACCGCTACGGCGCCCGTATGATTTTGAGCGCCGGAGTCGCCATCGTTGCGGCCGGGGCGTTGATTTTCGGCCTGGCAGACAGCGCCGCTGTGATTATCACGGGCCAGGCATTGATGGGCATAGGGGGGGCTTTCGGCTACCCGGGCCTTGCCTACCTGACGAGATACTGGTTCGACATCAGGCATTTCGGCCTGGTATTCGGCGTCGCCCAGACCGTGGCTGCCACGGCGAATACGCTGGGGCAGGCCGCGGTGGGCTACCTGATTCTGGTCATGGCCTGGCAGGACATCATGCTGCTGGAGGCGCTTGCAGGATTTCTGTTGATGATTGCATTCCTGATGCTGGTGCGTGAACCCGGCGACAGTACCGCCGAGCCGGTAAATTCCGGCGCGCATCCCCCTTTCTGGGCCGGTCTGTGGCGGGATTTGAAGGTCTTGTCAGTCCGGCCCCTGTTCTGGCAGGTCACACTGATAAGCGGGCTGACGTTCGGCCTGATGCTCGGTGTCGGTATTATCTGGGGGATCAAGCTGCTCATCTTCAAGGGGTTTGATCCGACCAGTGCAAGCAACATTAATGCCACCATCTGGTTCGGTTTCGGGACCGGCGCCCTGCTGGTCCATGTACTCTCTGATTACGTGCGCAGCTTCAAGCTCACCTGCGTTATTTTTCTGGTATGCGATCTAATCGCGTTGCTGCTGTTTATTTTGCTCAGCGATATTTCCACGGGGGTTGCCTATGCGCTGTTCCTGTCCATCGGCTTCTTTGCCGGCGTCAGTCCCATGTGTTATACGATGACGACGCGTTTCTGCGAGAAGGCCAGGGCCGGGACCGCATTCGGACTGCTGACCTGTGTTTCGTTTGTCATCGGCGCATTGTTGATGCCTGCTCCGGCAAGACTCATCGAAGACTTCAACGTCCCGCTCAGCGCCGCAGCGCTGATTTTTCCCGCGGCGCTGATGCTGGCCTTGATCCTGGCCGTGATCAAAAAAGAAACCTATCATATGGAACCCGCCGAGGCATAACAGACAAAGATGCAGCCAGTCAGGCGCAGGAGTTAGATTCGTGACAAACGATCCGGTGTTATTCAACGATTGGCATCCCGTGGCAACGGTCGCCGACCTGGACGCATCGCCCGTAGCAGGGATACGGTTGCTGGACGAAGATATTGTCGTGTGGCGCGGCGGGACCCGTTTACACGCCTGGCGGGATGCGTGCGTGCACCGGGGGACCAGGCTGTCCCTGGGAAAGATCATCGACGCCGACTGTATCCAGTGTCCTTACCACGGCTGGGTCTATGACAGCGAGGGGCAGTGTATCCGCATACCGGCCATGCCTGATCACACACCGCCGGCACGGGCGCGCATCAAATCTTTCCGGGTACGGGAACAATACGGGCTGGTCTGGGTGTGCATGGGCCAACCTGCCAATGACATCGCGCCTTTCCCGGAATGGCATGATCCGGAGTTCAGAAAACTGCTGTGCGGACCGTATCCGGTAGAAACCAGCGGACCCCGTATCATTGAGAACTTCCTCGATGTCGCGCACTTCCCTTTTGTCCACGAAAATATCCTCGGCACCCGGGAATACTCCGAGATCGCCGACTACAAGGTGCGCACGGATAGCACAGGCGTCACGGCAAGCAACGTCAAGGTCTATCAACCGGACCCTTACGGTACGGGCCAGGGCGACACCGTTGGATATACCTATGTCGCGCCGAGACCGCTGACGGCCTACCTGTTGAAGGAATCCGAAGGCCCCCAATTTTCAATCCTGCTGGTGATCACTCCCCACGGCCCGGCCGAGAGCAGCGCCTGGATGTGGATGGCCATGAATTACGGCCATGACCTGGCGGAGCAGGAATTGATCGACTGGCAGGACTCGATCTTTACCCAGGATAAACCCATCGTGGAGTCCCAGCGGCCGAAATGCCTGCCGCTGGACCCGGGCGCCGAATTGAGCATGCGTCCTGACAAGACTGCGGTCGCCTACCGCCGCTGGTTGCGCGAACTCGGAATGACCTTCGGCGTCGAAAATACCGAAGACCGTGAAACAGACGTGGTGTAGGGAAAGAGTTGACGAATTGCCCGGGATTGTGATTTTCAGCCTTTCTCGCGCCTGGCCAGCACGATTTCCGATAGCTTCGGACCGCGGCCCGGTTCCGACCAGGGACACACCTCAACGCAGATGGAACAGCCCGTGGTCATGGAGAAATACCAGGCGCACCGGTCAAAATCCACATACCATTTTTCCACGCCCCTGACCATTTTCTTGTCGTCATAAATAGCATCCGGAGGGCAGTAGCGGGTACAGGCCCGGCAAGTCGCACAGACATCGTCCACGCCAATATCTACCGGCGCATCGGTCGCCATCGGCAAATCCGTCAATACCAGGGTCAGGCGAAAATTAGACCCCAGTTCCCTGTTGATCAACGAGCCGTGTTTTCCCAGTTGTCCAAGTCCCGCCTGAATGGCCGACGGCATCATCAGGATATCCCTGCCGAGCGCGAAGGCTTCCGCCGGCCAGCCCAGTGAGCGGATATACGCCGCCAGCCGGTTACTATAGGAGGAACTCCTGCGGTAGGTCCTTACCACCTCCAGTCCTGCCTCCGGCTGCGGGGCCTGTTCCATAGTCTTCCGATCCTGTTCGGTCCCGAGGCAAATCGCATACCTGTAGGGATAAGGTTGATCGCCCTCGTAGAGTAACAGTTCGTCCCAGGCTTCGGTAAT
>VYCZ01000411.1:3156-4012 GCA_009843675.1 Gammaproteobacteria bacterium
ATGACATTGTCATGAAAAAGAAGTCGAACAGGTCCTTGTAATCATAATCCTCAATGGTAAAGTCGTCCGGGGCAATCTTTCCGGGAGGAAATTGTTCCGGCACGCCCAGACCGTTAATCTCGTTTCCGGAACGCGGCGGGTTCACATAGGCATAACCATATTCCGGCGCCGGCGGCTGCTTGGGTCTCACTGGCTGTTCTCTCCGGACGGTAGTCGATCAACATAAAACAGGCGTCCCTCCCGGAGCGCTTTTCTGTATGCCCGTCGAACCATCCCGCCAAAAAACAACCATGCCAGGAAAGTCTGCATCACGTAAAACGCAAATTTAATCGTATGCATGCATTCCGCAAGTATGCCGTTGCCTTGTACGTCGAATTTGCTCTTGGGACCGGTCATCTGGAATTTCTGATTATCCTCGCGAAGACAGTATATTATGGACATAGAGGAAAATAACTTATGTCCGGAGAATACGTCAAGAAGTCATACTATGCGGTAATTTTCACCTCTACCCGGAATGAAGAAGATGAAGGTTATGCGGAGATGGCCGAGGAAATGGAACAGTTGGCCCGGCAACAGGAAGGATTCATATCAATGGATACCGCACAAGGCCCCACCAATATAACGGTCTGTTACTGGACCAGCCTGGAGGCCATATCCGCATGGAAGCACCAGGTTCGCCACAGGCAAGCGCAAAAACTGGGAAAATCAAAGTGGTACAGGGATTATTCCGTAAAGGTATGCAGGGTGGAAAAGGACTATTCTTTCCGGTTTGAAAAGTAAAGAAATTTCCGAAGGAATAGTTCTGGACTATGACCCGGAAGGCAGGATTGTAGGAATTGATATTGACAATGCCAGC
>VYCZ01000333.1:0-3508 GCA_009843675.1 Gammaproteobacteria bacterium
TGGAACGGCTGTGTCTCATCGCCTTCCTGGTCTCCAATGGGTCTGGCTATACTAACACTTACCAGGCCAAAAGGTGAGATCCAGATGCCGCTCAAACCCGTAGAATACCTGAGTTCACTGAATTCGAATGATTCATCGCTGGAATAGACATTGCCGCCGTCAAAAAACGCGGCAAACCGTACCTGCTTGAATTCCTTGAGAAAAGGCAGGGGAAATATCATTTCCGCCCCGCCGATAACCTTGATATTGCCGCCCAGGGGCCGCCGCCTCGTCCCTCCGTGCACCGGGGTATCTTTCGGGCCCAGGGTGTTTTCCTCGTAGCCGCGCACCGACCTCGGCCCACCGGCATAAAAGTTTTCAAAAAACGGGAGCTCATCAGTCCCGAACAGGCCGTTTCCATATCCGAAATCACCCTTGACGGTAAATATGAACTCGCGCAGAACCGGATGATACCACTGGGTCCGGTATCCTATCTTGAAAAACTCGAGAGAATTACCGAACGAGGGAACTGCCATTTCCGAACTGAACCGGTGCTGGATACCCCGGGTCGGCAATATCGCCCGGTTGCGGGTGTCGTAGGAAAACGCCGCAGAAAGTCTCAGTATATCGAATTTATTGCCTTCCCTATCGATAAAATCCCTGACCTGCTCCGCAAAGAAACGATCTTCGGACAACCTGGTGTTTTCATAACCGAAAGCTGTGCTGATGAAATTATATTCAGTCACCGGAACGCCGAAACTGACTCCCGCGCCGATGACGCGGCTGTCGAACGCGGTGATGTTCGCGTCATAAGCCTCGGTTTCCTGGTAATTTACGTTGAAGCCGCGGCTTATGCCATCAACGGTATAGTAAGGGTTCACGTAACCCAGTGCGAACCTGCGATTTATGTCGCTGTTGTTGAAGGCAAACTGGATACGTTTCCCGGACCCCAGGAAGTTGTCCTGGGTGATGCTGGTCTGGAATATCAGGCCCTGGTTCTGGGAAAAGCCCAGGCCGGCCAGAAAGTTACCGAACGGCTTTTCGGTTACCGTATAGTTGACGTCAACCTGGTCCGCAGAACCTGCCACGGCCGGTGTCTCCACGTTGACTTCTTCAAAAAAGCCCAGTCGCTGCAGCCTGATCTTGCCCCGCTCCACCTTGGGGGTGGAGATCCAGCCGCCTTCATGCTGGCGCATTTCCCGTCTCAATACCTCGTCCTTGGTCCTGGTGTTGCCGGAAAAATTGATCCTCCGTACGTATACCCGTTTGCCGGGATCAACAAAAAACGTGACTTCAACCGTATTCTCATCTTCATCGATATCAGGTATGGAATTGACATTGGCAAAGGCATAGCCTGATCCGCCCAGGCGTTCCGTCATGCGCTCGCTGCTGTCGGTCACCTGTTTGCGCGAGAACAGGCTGCCCTGCGTCACGCTGATGAGGTTATACAATTGTCGTTCCGGAAGAATGAACTCGCCTGCCAGCTTTACCCCGGATACCGTATACTGCCCGCCCTCGGTGATGTTGATCGTGATGTAAATATCCTTTTTGTCCGGCGTGATGGAAACCTGGGTGGAGTCGATACTGAAGTTGACGTAACCGCGGTCCAGGTAAAACGAACGCAGGGTTTCCAGGTCGCCCGATAATTTCTGGCGCGAATACTGGTCGTCCTTGGTAAAAAAGGAGAACAGGGTAGGCCTGGACAATTCAAATTCACCCGTCAAATCCTCTTCACTGTAGGACCGGTTACCGACGATATTGATCTGCTTGATACGCGCCGCTTTCCCCTCCGATATATCGATGGACACCGCAACCCGGTTATTGGACAGGGGAGTCACCTCAGAGTTGATATTCACGGCATACTTGCCGGCGGAAAAATATTGCCTGCGCAGTTCGCGTTCCAGTCCGTCCAGTTGCGACTGGTCGAATACCCGCCCTTCGGCGAAGCCGATCTGGTTCAGGCCGTCCAGAAGGTCTTCAGTTTTGATATCCTTGTTGCCGCTGATTTCAATGCTGCCTATCGCCGCCCGTTCCTTGAGAACTATAACCAGGACGTTTCCGTCCCTCTTGAGTTGCACATCATCGAAAAAACCTGTCTTGAACAGGGCGCTTACCGCTTCAGAAGACACTTCGGGAGTGAAAGCGTCACCCACTTCAAGCGGCAGGTAGTTGAATACGGTTCCGGGGGTGAGGCGCTGCAATCCCTCTACCCGAATGTCCTCAATAATGAATTCCTGCGCCGCAAGCCCGTGAGCCACGGCGGCGAACAGCAGCGCCGTCAATACAGATTTGCAATAGTATGCTGTTAATCTTTCCGGCAACATACCTACCATGATAAAACACTCCCGCAGACAAATCCATCACCTTGTCTGCGGAGAGACGGGGTCAGCCGGCGAGTCTGACCAGGTCGTTGAAAATGGCCAGGGCCATCAGGCTGAACAGAAGTACCAGGCCGATGCGCTGGCCCAGCATCTGCATGGAATCCGACACCGGGCTTCCTTTCAAAAACTCTATGAAGTAATAGAACAGGTGCCCGCCGTCCAGCAACGGCACAGGCAACAGGTTCAGTATCGCCAGGCTGATGCTGACGATCGCCAGGAAGCCCAGGAAGGCGACAATACCCAATTGCGCGGTCTGCCCCGCGTACTGGGCGATGCTCACCGGGCCGCTCAGGTTTTTCAGCGATGCCTGGCCGGTCACCATGCGCTGGAGTATCTGCAGGGTTACCACTGTCATATCAAGGGTCTTCCCTGCCCCTTTTGCCAGCGCCGTGTGCACCGGGTAGGATTCGGTCGCAAACAGGGATTGGTCCACCTCGTAACCGGGGTCCAGGCCTGCTCCGATAAAGCCGATTATGCTCCCCTGCCCGGAGACCTTCGCCTCCGGCGTCATGGTCAGTTCCATGGCCTCTCCCGCCCTGGAAATGCTGACGGAAAGAGGAATCTCCGGCGCGGCCCTGACAAGTTCCACCCAGTGCTGCCAGTCCCTCACGGCGATTCCGTCCACGGCTGCGATTCTGTCGCCCTGCGCCAGGCCGGCATGCCAGGCGGCGCCCTGGTAGGTGACCGCGCCGATGACCGCGGGGATCGAGGGTCTCGCAGGTTCAACACCCAGCAGGCTCAACAGGTTGCCTTCGGCCATGGAGTCTATAGGTATCGCCGAAAGTTCTACTGCCAGCAACCGCTCATGGCCTTGCGCATCCCTTACCCTGACTGCCGCGGTACTGTGATCGATAACGCCCGCGACCAGCAGTTCCAGCGCTGAATTCCAGGTCGGCGTTGCCCTTCCGTTAATTTCCGTGATCTCATCATCCACCTGAAAACCCGCGTGTACGGCGGGTGAACCTTCCTGCACTGAACCGATGACGGGTTTGAGACCGGTTATCCCGATGATATAAACAACCCAGTAGGCCAGGACCGCGAAGATGAAATTGAATATCGGGCCTGCGGCTACGATGGCAACGCGTTCACCGAGCGACTTGTTATTGAATGCCCTGGCGCGTTCCGCCTCAGCTACGAATCCTTCACGC
>VYCZ01000333.1:3518-4006 GCA_009843675.1 Gammaproteobacteria bacterium
CCTTCACGCTCGTCCAGCATTTTTACGTAACCCCCCAGGGGAAACGCACCAATGACAAATTCAGTATTGTCGGGGCCGTATTTCCGGCTCCAGAGCGGACGGCCGAAACCAACCGAAAATTGCAGGACTTTCACGCCACAGCGCCTGGCGACCAGGAAATGCCCGAGCTCATGGAAAGTGATCAGAACTCCCAGTGCGACAATAAACGCACAGATCATCTGCAACGCGGCCATCAGGGTTGCAGCCTCCGGCACTGCTCCCGTGTGTAATCCCTGGCGCGTTGATCCGCATCGAGGATCTGTTCCAGGGTATCGGCAGGCTGCGCGGAAACGCCATCCAGCGTTCGTTTTACTACTTCCGCAATCTCCGTAAACCTGATCCGGCTCCCCAGGAATTCCCCGACCGCGACTTCATTGGCGGCATTCAGAATGGTGGTAGCCGTTCCGCCTTCGGTCAATGCCTCCCTGGCCAGCCCAAGGCAGGGAAAC
>VYCZ01000173.1:0-2593 GCA_009843675.1 Gammaproteobacteria bacterium
CTTGAGTGGAACCCTCTCTTCGCGATGATGGTACCGGTGTGGGGGAAAGGCCCGAGCAGTGAGTGGTGAGCTGGAATTTTATTTTGATTTCGTGAGCCCGTTCGCCTACCTCGCGCACGATCGTGTGTGTGCGTTAGCCAGGAGGTATGGCAGGAAACTGACCTACCTACCGATCGATCTACCGGCTGCGAAAATTGCCGCCGGCAACACCGGTCCGTCCAATCGCGAGATACCGGCCAAGTTGCGCTACCTGATGACCGATATTGATCGATGGGCGAAGCGGGTCAATCTGCCGGTCAGCTTTCCGGCATCATTGGCTTCTCACAGGATGAACGCCGGCACCTTCTATGCGCTGGACCGGGGGCTCGGGGATAAATATGTCAGGGACGGCTTTAACGTGGGCTGGGGAGCCGGCGGTGATATAGGATCTGATGAGACATTGACCCGGTTGGCTGAAACAATGGGCTGGCCACCTGCGGAATTTATCGAATATACCGGCGCGTCGAAGGCATTGCCTGAATATGTGGCGTCGAATCGGCAAGCGGTGGAAAAAGGTGTTTTCGGTGTTCCCACCATCATTGTTGACGATCAGATGTGGTGGGGTATTGATCGTCTGGATTTTGTCGGGGAATACCTGGCCGGCCGCGGGGGATAATCCCGGATTACAGGAACCCGCGCAGTTCCGCAACAAACTGTTCAAGCCGGTCATGGTGCGGCCAGTGGCCGGCATTTTCGTATAAGGAGATCTCCGCATTGCGGAAATATGCGAGCCTGCCGTCTTCCGCCGGGTTGGATGCCCAACTGTCCTTGCCGTAGATCAAACGGGTAGGGCAGGTGATCGAACCCCAGAGCTGCCTGATGACCTCCGGTTCCAGGTCAACAGGAGGAAATATGCGTGCACAGTTATCGAATTTCCAGCTATAGGTGCCATCTTCATTCTGGATGACGCCGTGGTGGGTGAGATGGCGGGCCTGCTCATCCGTCAGGTAGCTGTTTGCCGTCTTCATGCGCTGGTAAGCCTGCTCCAGTGATTGGTACCGTTTCGGTTGCCTGCCGGCAATCTGCCGCCTTTCATCTATCCAGTCACGCATACGCTGTGCCATGGACACGGTTTCCAGTTTCGCCATGTGTTCAGGTCCCAACGCCATGCCTTCAATAACAACGAGTTTGCGTACCGCCTCGGGATACAGGCCCGTGTACCGCAAAGAAATGGAACCGCCCAGGGAATGGCCGACAATCGTGACCGGCTGCAATTCAAGCTGGTGTATCAGTTGAGCCAGGTCATAGACAAAAGCCGACATTGAATAGGTTCCGTCCGGCGACCAGTCGCTGTCGCCATGACCTCTCAGGTCGGGGGCAAGCACGTGCCAGTCCTGCGCCAGTGCGCGCGCAGTCCAGTCCCAGCTTCTGCAATGGTCCCTGCCTCCATGCACCAGCAACAGGGGCGGCGCGTCCGAATTGCCCCAGTCGACGTAGTGCAGACGCAGGCGCTGGGAGATGAATATATGGGATGTGGGGCCGATGGTCATGACAAGTTCTTCAGGGAAAACCGGTTGAGATTTATGGCATATGCAGCAGGTTGACGCATAGTGTAGCAGAAGGGTCAGTACCGGGCATCCAGGCTGGTTACAAGAAACCGTTTCATGCCTTCCACATAAGCATCCCCGCTCAGTAAAAACCCGGTGTTGTGGTCCCCGGAAATGGGGAGGAACATTTTCGGTTCCCGGGCGGTTGCAAACAGCCGTTGTCCGTGGCTGAACGGGACCACGTCATCCTGCTCGCTGTGAATAACCAGGACCGGGCAGTTAAATGAGGATATATCTTCATCCACCGGGTAACGGACCCGCGCTATCCAGGAAACGGGCAGGTAAGGATAGTAGTGTTTTCCCAGCTCCTTGATGGACGTAAAGGTAGATTCCAGTATCACCGCGGCGGGCGAGACCCTTGCGGCCAGCCCCGCGGCCACCCCGCCGCCCAGGGAACGGCCGAATAGGATGATCTCATCCGGGCGTAACCGGCGTTCATCGACCAGGTAATTCCAGGCGGCTATCGCATCCCGGTATGTTCCTTTCTCGGAAGGTCGCCCTTCGCTTCTGCCGTAGCCGCGGTAATCGATGATGAATACCGATAAACCAAGGTCATGAAATATGGAAATTGAATCAAGGCGGTGAGAGATATTTCCGGCATTGCCATGAAAAAACAGCACGGTGGCTTTCTCATCTACATGGGGAACATACCAGCCGTGGATCCTGACATCGTCTTCCGTGACCAGGTAAACGTCCTCATAATGCAATCCGATGCTCCCGGGCGTGTCAACTATCCTCTTTCCGGGGAAAAATATCATTTTTTCCTGGAATACGTAAAGCAGGGACATAACGCCGAGACAAAGCGCCAGAATGATAAGAACGAAAGAACTCAGCATACGTATTAAAGGCGGCATCAGTTGTATGTTATACTTGCCGAGGGTATAAACTTACCACAATCTGACATTCCTTTGTCTTGTAACAATTAATAATTGCAGGGGGAGAATAAGATGCTGAATGCGATGTATAAATATGAACACGGAAATGTTTCCGGTTATTGCCTCACGGTT
>VYCZ01000173.1:2603-4004 GCA_009843675.1 Gammaproteobacteria bacterium
GTTTTAGGAGTTCTGTTATTTTCGCTACCGGTCGCCGTCCCGGCACAAGGCATCGAGGAAATCGTGGTGACCGCACAGAAACGTGAAGAATCCCTGCAGGACGTGCCCATCTCGGTAGTCGCGTTCACCGGTGATAACCTGAATGAACTGGGAGTACAGAGTTCGGAAGACGTGATGAAGCTGGTCCCGAATGCGGGACTTCAGGCCCAGGGAGGCTCGAAACAGAATTTTTTCATTCGCGGGGTAGGGACCGCGGATTTTCACATCAATGTCGTGAGCGCGGTAGGCATCTATCTTGACGATGTCGCCCTGAACGCGCCGAATGCGCTCACATTCAACGCCTTTGACCTGGACCGGGTGGAAGTGATGCGCGGCCCGCAGAACACCTTGTTCGGCCGTAATACCACCGGCGGCGCAGTGAACTATATCAGCCGGAAACCGAGCGCTGAAGATGGCTTGAACGGGTACCTGCGCGGCGGGTACGGGCGCCATGATCAATTCGATATCGAGGGCGCCATGGGTGTCCCGCTGGGTGAAAATGCCGCAGCCAGGGTGTCGTTCGTGAGTAATATTCGTGACGGGGTGTACGATAATCTTACCCTGGGGAAGAAAGAGGGTAGCCATTCGCGCCAGGCAGGCCGCATTCAACTGCTGATGCAGCCCTCGGATACTATGGAATTACTGCTCAACTTCCACGGTGGGATGTCCCGGGATAACCCCTTGCCGTTCAAGGCCGTGGGGACCCAGGAACCGGGTAATATCACGGCACCCTGCGCGGTGCCCCTGAATGACATTATCCCGCAGAATAATCCCAACTGCGTCGATTCGTCGGGATTTAACCACCGGACAAACGACTGGGATGAAAACTATGGAAACATGGAGATGACGGAAGATGTCGACCTGTGGGGAACGTCGCTCAAGGCAACCCTGGATGTAGGGTCGATGACGCTGACATCGGTCACGGCCTTTGATTCGTTCGAAGTGGAATACAGGGAGGATTCCGATGCGTCTCCCAATATGATATTCCAGTTTTACCAGCAGGGGGATTACGAGCAATGGTCCCAGGAACTGCGCTTGCAGTCCGCTTCGGATCAAAGCCTGCGCTGGATCCTGGGTTTTTACTACTTTATGGAAGATGCAAGGTACGCGACGGCCGTACGCAGGACCCCGGCCCCGTTTGCCCCGGCCGCGCCCGGCAGGTTCAACATTATTCCGAATACCTATGTTGAGCAGGATAACGAGGTTTTTTCGGGATACGGCCAACTGGAATTTGACCTTCAGGATAACTTGACGGCGACGGTCGGCTTCCGCTGGACCGATGAGACGAAGAAAGGCACCAACACCCCCACTGTCAGGTGTTCGGGGGTAGGCGGACCGCCGTTTTGCGCTAACCTCAATGAG
>VYCZ01000035.1:0-286 GCA_009843675.1 Gammaproteobacteria bacterium
GGGCCGATGCCCTCCTGGGCGGGCCGGGGCAGGACACCGCGTCCTACCGCAGCTCCGATGCCGGCGTCATTGTGCGCCTGCACAGCGGGCAGGCCCGGGGCGGGCATGCCGAGGGGGACACCTTCGGCCTGGCGACCCTGGCCGTCACGGACAACGGGGGCAATACCCAAACCCTGGAGGTCACGGACATCGAACACCTGCTGGGCTCGGCATACAACGACACCCTGGCCGGGGATGGGCGCAACAACCACCTTGACGGCGGGGCCGGGGATGACCGGCTCTACGG
>VYCZ01000035.1:296-3998 GCA_009843675.1 Gammaproteobacteria bacterium
CACGTGCTGGGCTCTCATAAAACCGACACTCTGGCCGGGTCTGGCGGCCCCAAGGGCGGGGCCGGCGCCCCGGCCCACGACCGGCTGTACGGCGGGCCGGCCGGCGGCGATGACACCCTTGGCGGTGGCGCAGGCAATGACCAGCTGTACGGGGGCAAGGGCCATGACGCGCTTAACGGCGGCAACGGCAATGACACCCTCAACGGCGGGCCGGGCCATGACACCCTGACCGGCGGCCCCGGCGCCGACACCTTCGTTATCCGCCCGGGCGGCGGGGAGGATACCGTGCTGGACTTCGAAGCAGGGAGTGACACCCTGGACCTCAGCGCCTTCGAGCAACTTGACTCACTGGACGAGCTTGCCCTGCAAGAACAGGACAATGCCCTGGTCATCGACCTGTCCGGCCACGGCGGCGGCACGGTGACGCTTGAGGGATTCGACCAGGCGGATATCCGGGACGCACAGTTCATTTTCTTCTCAGCCGACGACCCGGACGCGCTGCTGGGGTGAGGGCCGGCGCCGGCTCCGCCGGCCCGCGCAAGGAACGCAAGCAGGTTGCAACAGGTGACCTCAGGATTGCCCTGATCCTGCCCGACATGGCCTGTCAGTATTTTCCAATACTGGAATAAGCCTGAAGTAGAGAGATTCCGCCCCGCTCTCAAGCCTTGCATTGCTTTTTGTGATCTTCGTCAGTACTATACGATTGACCGTTCACGCCAATCATGATCCCCGAAAACACAATCAATCCCTTTGAGCCGGGCGCCGGCAAGGTCCCGCCCGTATTCCCCGGTCGTGAACGTGAACAATACCAATTCATGCAGTGCGTCAAGCGTCTTGAACACAACATTGCGCCTTCCCGTGATATCATCATCTGCGCCCCGCGCGGCAACGGTAAAACAGCATTGCTTACCTGGCTCGAACGGGAAACTTCAAGGCAAGCGGCCAACAATATCGACGTCATTGACGTCACCCCTGACGAAATTAACACAATCCCGGAACTCATCAATATCCTGACGCCATCCGGCCGCAAGAGCAGCCTGCTCGGACGTTTGGAAGGCAGTATCAAGGCCACCGCCCCGGCCGGCCTTACCGGCCTGCCCGCTGATACCGGCATCACCGCCAAACTCAACCCGGAACAACAGGTCGCATTCACCACCGTTACCGCGGCATTGACACAATGTTGTTTGAGGAAACCGATATTGCTGTTGGTTGACGAAGCCCATAACCTGGCACAACCCGTTGCTCAGGCATTGCTTAACGCCAGTCAGAAAACCAGAACAAAGGCGCCGTTCCTGCTCGTCATGGCCGGAACACCGGGCCTGCGCAATCACCTGAGCGCAATAAATGCCACATTCTGGGAGCGGAACGACATCCTGCAACCCGGCCTCCTGACCCGGGAAGACGCGTACAAAGCCATTGCGGAACCGCTGGAAACGTTTCAGGTAACTCACGAGCAGGACATCCTGAAGAACATCGCGCAGGACAGCCAGGGGTATCCGTATTTCACTCAATTATGGGGGGAGAAACTGTTCAGCCGCCTGCAACTGCAGCAAGCCGGGCACATCAACCGCGAAATCGCGCAACTGGCAGCCAAGGACATCAGGGATGCGCAACAGATTTTCTACCAGGGTCGCTACGACAGCATCGAGCGGCTTGAGCTGATACCCGCTGCCACAGCCGTTGCAGAGCGCTACGCACAACAGGCAATCCTGGACCAGGGCCAGTTGGAAGAAATACTGAATACCGTCACGCTGCCCGCCGGCCACACTATCAAAACCGCCCGGGAGGCGCTGGTAAACGAAGGTTATATCTGGCGGGCGGACCCAGCCGACCAGAAAGTGTTCCACCCCGGAATCCCGTCGCTGATGGCGTACATAAAAACGCAAGCACCCGCCCTGTCCACACTGCGTATTAACCAGGGAGACTAAATGGGCTTGCGTATCGGCGTCGACGTGGGCGGCACCTTCACGGATTTTCTCGTGGTGGATGAGGCCGGCAATGCCGAGATCCATAAGACCTCGACCACCCCGGGGGATCCGTCCATCGGGTTTTTCCGGGGCCTGGAAAAAGCGGCCATGCGGCGCGGGCTGCAGCTCGATGACTTTCTGCACCAGGTGGAAACGATAGTCCACGGCACCACCATTACCACCAATGCAACCCTGACCGGTGACGGCGCGAATACCGGTTTTATCACCACCAAAGGGTTTCGCGACGTCCTCAACATGCGCCGCGGCCTGAAGGAACGCCAGTTCGAGAAATACGCCCCGCCGCCGGCCCTGATACCGCGCCGGCATATTCAGCCGGTTGAAGAACGTATTAACGTGCAGGGTGAAATTCTTGTGCCCCTGAATGAAGAGGATGTCAGGGCCGCGGCCCGCTATTTCCGGGAGCAGGGCGTCGAAGCCGTCGCCGTTTCCTTCCTCTGGTCGTTCCGCAACCCTTCCCATGAGTTGCGGGTAAGGGAAATACTGGAGCAGGAACTGCCCGGCATCTACGTGTCGCTGTCAACGGAGGTCCTGCCGCAGATCCGCCTGTACGAACGCAACAGCACCACCGCGCTGAATGCTTACGTGGGACCGGTGCTGACCCGCTATATTTCCAGGCTGCTGGCCCAGCTTGAAACCGGTAATTTTACCGGCAACCTGTTGATTATGCAGTCCAACGGCGGGGTCATGTCGCCCCAGGTGGCGCAGCGCTACGCCTCCAACACCTTGTTGTCCGGTCCTGCCGGCGCGCCCATGGCCGGCGTGTTCTACGGCAACACCCACGGGTTCAGGAATGTCATTACCATCGACATGGGCGGCACCTCATTCGACGTAGCCCTGGTAAAGGATGCCGAGCCGGGAGTGACCACAGAGGGCATGATAGGCGAGCACCGGATCGCATCGCCCATCCTGGACATACACACCATCGGCGCGGGTGGGGGTTCAATCGCCTGGATAGACCAGGGCGGACTGCTGGCAGTCGGTCCGAAAAGCGCCGGCGCGGCGCCCGGGCCGGCCTGTTACGGCCGCGGCGGCGTGCTGCCTACGGTCACCGATGCGCAGTATGTGCTGGGTTACCTGGATCCGGCTTATTTTGAAGAGGGTGAACTGGAGTTCGACGCCGGGGCCGCGCGCACGGCAATCGACGAACATATCGCACGGCCGTTATCCATGGACCTGGTCGCGGCGGCGGACGGCATTTACCAGTTGGTCAACAACAATATGGCAGCGGCCCTGGGCGTCGTGTCCGTGGAACGGGGCTACGACCCCAGGGAGTTCGTGCTGGTGGTCGCCGGCGGGGCAGGGCCTATCCACGCCGCGGCCATTGCCAGGGAACTGGATATCCCATTGATACTCATCCCCAGGGAATCGTCCGTATTCTGTGCCGCCGGTATGCTGATCTCGGACCTGAAACACGATTACGTCAGAACGTACGCCACGGACATCGACCGGGTCGATACGGGCCAGGTTACCGCGTTGTTTGCGGAAATGACGGGAACCGCCAGGCAGACCCTGAGATCGGAAGCTGTTCCGGATGAGAGGGTCGAGGTTAAATATTCGGCGGATTTACGCTATATCGGGCAGTTCAACGAGGTTGAAGTCCCCCTGCCGGAGGGCGGGGAACTGGCGGACAAGTCGGTCACGGACCTGTGTGCCGCGTTCCATTTGAAACACGACAGCCTGTACGGCTATTCCATGCCGGACGCGGGCGTGGAAT
>VYCZ01000457.1:0-895 GCA_009843675.1 Gammaproteobacteria bacterium
CCGGGTTAAGTACCTTGTCAAAAACCAGGCGAAGGAAGAAATGACCCCGACATTGCGCAGCGGTTCGACGATCCTGAAAATGGCTGCTTCGAACTCCTGGCTGGCGATATCGGCCGCAAAGGTGACGCCCAGCAGCCAGACCAACACGGTCAACGGCCTGCCCACGGCTTCGAACAAGGCAGTGTCCCAGGGAATCCTGGTCTTGCGCACCCGGACCAGCAATTTTGTTACAACCCGTTTCTGCAGCCAATCCAGGGATAACGCTACCAGGAGGATGATCAATACCTGCACTATCCATGCCTCGTGCATCAGGTAGTTCCAGGTACCGCTTATATATTGATTTAAATCCACTTCTGCCTCGTTGTTTCAGTCATCAAAACACCCGGGTTATTTCAAAACCGCGCCGTTCAAGCAAAGCCAGGATGCCTTCTTCACCGGGCAGGTGCAACGCGCCCACTGCGACAAACGCATTGCCCGCCTCCAGCGCCGCCTGCATTCTTTCGACCATCAGGCGGTTTCTCCTGGTGAGCAGCCTGTCCGTCAGCGTTTCGTACAATGTATTGTCATCGAACGAGTAACGCTGCCCGTAGGAAGACAATCCCGCGAGGTCCCCGTCTGTGTACAGCGAGATCATTTTCGCAAAATCATCCTCCAGTATCCCGCGGTGGCAGACCGCGTCCGTCAACAATCGTACCTGATCGTCAAGTGAAAAACTATTGAACAGGCTGCCCTGTTCAACCACTGTTTCCAGGCCCATCGTATCGAGCCCCGCATCCAGGGCCAGGTACAGCAGGCGCTGGTCCAGGATAACGCCCATGTCGGCGGGATAACTCATGGTCAGGTAGGCAGCCCAGGGCTTCATGGGAGCCCGGTCCATCTCCGTCACGTGATAGGC
>VYCZ01000457.1:905-2877 GCA_009843675.1 Gammaproteobacteria bacterium
GCCCAGTATCGCCAGCGTCTCGGCATACAGGCCGGCAGAAATGATGTCCTGCAGGCGCGTGCCGTCGGTGAAGAACATCATGTTGCGCAGTGATTCGATACCGTCCGGGTCAAATATCGCTTCCATGACAAAAATTTCGCTGCCGGCCAGGACATCCCTGACCTCCTCAAGCTGCGCGCTGATGTGGCGCTCGGCAACGTGGATGGTGCCGAATACATAGCTTGGCGGCAGACCTTCCCCGGAAACCTTCCATAACAGGCCCTGCCCGTACTCATCCGGGCCGGAATAAGGAACTTCACTGATCTGTAGCGGACGGCAGGCAATTTCTTCTGCCGGGGCCGCTCCGATCCAGAACAGCAGCAGGACGAATGCAAACCTTTTAACCAGCGATTCCGTCATCATCAAGTTCCAGTTCCGGCGCCACGTCCAGCCCGGAAATCTCCCCGGCAATCCGTAAGCGCCTCTCGCTGTTACATAAATCGGTAAAGGACAACCCGGGGCCGGCGCCGTGCATGCGCATCAGCCTGAGTTGTGATGCGGGGTCCGGACTGATCTGCAACTCATCCAGGAGCGTACGGGCAGCCGCCTGGTTATTGCATACCAGGACCATGTCGCAGCCGGCATCCAGCGCGCTGTATGCGCGCTCCGGATAACTCCCGGCAAATTCCGCGCCCGCCATGCTGATATCGTCGCTGAAGATGACCCCCTGGAAATTCAGTCTTCCCCGTAATACCTGTTTTAACCAGACCCTGGAGAAACCGGCGGGTTTATCATCCACCCGGGAATAAATGACATGGGCCGGCATGACCGCCGCCAGGCCCGCATCGATCAGGCGTTCAAACGGCACCAGGTCCGCCATTAATATGGCGCCGTAATCCCGCTCGTCCACCGGTATCTCGTGATGGGAATCGCCTTTCACATTGCCGTGTCCCGGAAAATGTTTGCCCACCGCCGTCATGCCGGCGCTGCGCATGCCTTTCATGAGGTGTTGCCCCAGGCTCGCGACCACATCCGGTGAATGATGGTAGGTGCGATCTCCCAGGAAGGAACTGACGCCGGTATCCAGGTCCAGCACCGGGGTAAAACTGATATCGACACCGGCGGCGAGGAGTTCGCCGGCCAGCAGCCAGCCGGTATCTTCCACGAGTGCCAGGGCCCTGCCTGAATCCTGTGCATAGAGATCGCCGAAGCAGCGGCCGGGGGGCAGGCGGGTAAAGCCCTGGTGGAAACGCTGCACCCGCCCTCCCTCGTGGTCCACGGCGATCAACAGCGGGGGACTGCGCAGTTCATGAATTCGGGACGTGAGAGAGATCAACGTCTCCGGGTCCCGGTAGTTGCGCGCAAACAGGATGACCCCGCCGACCAGCGGGTGCAGCAGCATCTCCTGCTCGTCCGCCTGCAACTCGACGCCGCGCAGGTCCAGCATTATCGGTCCGAGGGACATATTACTTTTTCTGTTGTAGTACTGTTTACCTGTGACAATTCAACATATCAACAGGTTTTCTATTGACACTTTCACCAATTATATAGTACCATTTTCACCATTTCAATAATATCAATTCCACCAAGAAGGAGCAGTCCCTGAATGCTGAATGATAATTCTATTCTTCCTCGCCACATGAGCGCCGAGTTACAAGGAGCGCTCACTTATTCCCGTGTGGTGAACATTATCGGCCCCAGACAAGCAGGAAAGACAACGCTCGTCAGGGATATTCTGAACATGGGTAAGTTTATCACGCTGGATGATCAGAATACTCTGCATGCCATAGAGGACGACCCGTCAGGGCAACTCGGAAGCCTTCTGAATGATCTTACCGATGCGCCTCTCATCATTGATGAAGCGCAACGTTCAAAGAAGCTCGCGCTGGCAATTAAGATGATCGTCGATGTCAACAGGCGTAAGGGTCAGTTTATTCTGACCGGGTCATCCAACTTGTTTACGTCAGCAAACATAATGGACTCGCTTGCCGGG
>VYCZ01000457.1:2887-3997 GCA_009843675.1 Gammaproteobacteria bacterium
CCCTCAAGCTCTGGCCCTTGACTATTGCTGAAACGAAATCACAGCCACCGTGCAGCCTGCTGCGCTGGGCTGTTTCAAACTCCCCCGATTTAAGGAGTTTACCTCCGGCAGAACCATTGACGCGCGCCGACTATATCGATCTCGTGCTGCGCGGTGGATACCCCGAAATCAGGGGTTATCCGCTGGTTCCCAGGCAAGCTGCATATCGAAATTACGTGGACGCCGTGGTTGACAGAGACATCGCAGATATCCTGCGCGTGCGCAAAACCGACGCATTGCGCCGCATGATCGATCAACTAGCTGTTCGCACCGGTTCGGAACTCAATATTGCAGAGTTATCCGAAATAATTGGCGTACAGAGGAAGACCACGGAACAGTATCTTGATGTTCTCCTGAAACTCTCAATTGTCACCAGACTTGGAGCCTGGACATCCGGTGAAAGCCGGCGCGAAATCAAAAACTCGAAAAATCACTTCGTGGATACGGGCATCGCCGTCGCTCTACGCAACCTGAGACCGGCTTCTTTCAATGCCGATGCGAATCCAGCCGCACTCGGCGGTCTGGTGGAGAGCTTTGTTCTGGCGGAGTTAATACGCTCAGCGCCCTTCCAGGAAAACAGTTTCCGTTTCTATCACTGGCGTGACCAGAGAGGGCATGAAATTGACATACTCGCTGAAAGTGCCAACCACCTTGTAGCAATCGAAGTAAAAGCGTCCTCATCGGTGAGCGCGGAGGACTTCAGACACTTGAACTGGTTCAGCAACACCGGGCCAGGCAAACGTCGGAATGTTACCTCCATTGTATTTTACCTGGGTGACCAGAAACTGACGTTCGGTGAGAGGAGATATGCCCTTCCGGTAAGTTGTTTTTGGGGGGACACGACAACGCCTGCTTAAGTGCGGTCAGTCAGAGCGAAAATTGGGAAGCATACGGCAATAAAATTGTCTTGACTCTTGAGTCGTGAAAATATTCACGCGCCTGCATTTCCTCAAGCAGGTTGTTGCTTTCAAATGTGACGCCGGGATACCAGGTATGGTAAACGATATGTGAACCCAGTTTCGCCTCAAGGTAGTCTTTGACAAATCTGTACAGGCGCAGGTCAAAAGAAAC
>VYCZ01000192.1:0-703 GCA_009843675.1 Gammaproteobacteria bacterium
AGCTTCAGTAACGATATCGCGAACGCCACCGAACTGGGAATGCATATCGGCAACGGAACGCTATCCATCGGCAGGGCGCGCAATCATCACCGTATTCCCCATAACAAGGGGCAGGCAGTACCGGCATTTGATCCGCGCCCGTTCAAGGCCACGGGCATCACCTACTGCTCCAGCGCCATGGGCGCCGACCATACTGCCGGCCTGGTGTTCGACCAGGATTTAACGGAAGCAGAGGCGGTACGGCGCTCCCAGGAACTGCAGATTATCAATGCAGTCGGGGATTCCACCGGTTTTTGTATTTTCCTGGGACCGACGCTGGAAGAGACCGCGCGTTACCTGTCACCGTTTTTTGGCGAGGACATCAGCGCACAACAGTTGGCGGACATCGGCTGGCAATGCCTGGCCGACGAATGGCAATTTAATGACGCAGCAGGGTTTACCGATAAAGATGACGCCTGTCCGCCTTGTCTGCGGGAAGAGGGCATCGGTCCCGGACAATCGATGGTATTCGATATCAGCGACAAGGCAATTGCTGCGGTGAAAACAAGACAGCCGCCCAGGGATGAACTCTATAACACCTCACCCGCAGGCTGAGCGGCCGGAAATCAAGGAATACTCTGAACAAAGTCCGAGTTAAGGCTTGCTCTGGTGAGCAGGACGTTTCAGTATCTCTTCAAGGTCCGCCGGCAACGGCGCGCTGAAC
>VYCZ01000192.1:713-3997 GCA_009843675.1 Gammaproteobacteria bacterium
GAACTGGTACTCTCCGGTCGCTTTCAATTCAGGCACGGAGCTTTTCCCCTCATGAAGAAAAATGCGTTTAAGGCCCAGTGAGCGCATTTTCCTGTTGAACTCCCTGTTTCCGTATTTTCCGTCCCCGGCAACGGGATGATCGATGGAGGCGGCATGAACCCTGATCTGGTGGGTGCGCCCGGTGCCGATCCTGACTTTGACATGAGTAGCGTCCCTGTAAACTTCTACCGGCTCGAACTCTGACAGGGCAGTCTTGCCGCGCCCTTCGACCCTGTCACTGCCTTCACCAAGGTGGCTCCTGTGACGCTGTAACGGGCTATTCACCCTGATCTTTTTTTCGTGCAGGCGGCCCCGCAGCAAGGCATCGTACTCTTTCCTGACATCCCCGTTTTTAAGCGCATGGTTGACCTGGCGCAGGATGACCATATTTTTTGCTATCAACAGGCAGCCGGATGTCTCTTTATCCAGTCTATGTATCAAGTGGAGATCCTGCTCTTGCCGGTATAGCGCGCGCAGGAGTTCGATCACTCCGAAGGCGCTCCCGCTGCCTGCATGCACGACCAGGCTGGCGGGTTTGTTGATGACTACAAGACGCTCATCCTCGTATACGACACAGGTTTTTATCATTTCGACCAGGCGTGCCGGAGGTTCGTCGGGGGTTGTCTTCAATTGTTCGTACAGTGGGGGGATACGGATATCATCTCCCTCTTGCAGGCGATAGTCCGGCTTGATCCGTCCTCCGTTTACCCTGACTTCACCACGCCTCAACATTTGATAGATTCGGCTTTTTGGTATTCGGCCGAGACGCGAGATAAGAAAATTGTCGATGCGCCGACCGGCTTGGTCGGCGCCGACCGGAATGTTTTCGGGTTTGCTTTTTTTCCTGTCGGGTTGTGACATTTTGAACAATGATATTGCCGTAACGCACTAACTTTGTTATAGTACTCTTGCTTAAGCTGATAATCAGATATCCTGCAAGGATAAGCCATAACAGGGCGCCTGTCTTTAACAGGCAAAAACTTGAAAGAAGGAGCCGATCCTGACGGATCGAAACACCGTCGCTCCTGCCCTGAGTGAGATGTATTAACGTATTACCAGGTTTTAGCCCACAAGGGTTGGGTTACGACCGAGCAGACAATATACATTGAGAACCCGGGAACATAACTGGGCCAGGCATGAAGACATGCCCGTAATGGCACACCCCGGATTAGAATTCGCCGCTGCATAACAGCAGCGCGATTACAGATTAACGTGGCTCCCAGCATTGGCCGGGTTAACCGGTCACCGGCGACAGGTCGGAGTATGGTCGAGCCATTGCGTAAAGGACACACAGACAATGAAGAGAATGTTGATTAACGCAACTCAACCGGAAGAGTTGCGAGTGGCGCTAGTGGACGGCCAACGTTTGTATGATCTTGATATCGAGGCAACAGGAAGGGAACAGAAGAAGTCAAACATCTATAAGTGCCGGATAGTCAGGATAGAACCCAGTCTTGAAGCCGCATTCGTCGATTTCGGCGCTGAGAGGCACGGATTCCTTCCCTTCAAGGAAATAGCCCGTTCCCTGTTAAAATCCAAGAACAGTGATGATAACCGCGGGCGCATAAGCGTAAAGGATGCCCTGGAGGTAGGGCAGGAATATATTGTTCAGGTCGAAAAGGAAGAACGCGGTAACAAGGGAGCTGCGCTGACTACCTTTATCAGTCTTGCCGGACGCTACCTGGTGCTTATGCCGAATAATCCCAGGGCAGGGGGCGTTTCCAGACAAATTGAGGGCAATGATCGCAGCGATGCCCGTGAGGCGATGAGCACCCTGGAAATTCCCCAGGGCATGGGTTTGATACTGCGCACCGCCGGCGTAGGCAAAAGCGCTGAAGAACTGCAATGGGACCTGGACTACCTGAATATGCTCTGGGATTCCATCAAGACAACCGCCAAGGAAAAACCCGGTCCGTTCCTTATTTACCAGGAAAGTGAAGTCATCATCAGGGCGATCCGGGATTACCTCAGGAGTGATATTGCCGAGATATGGATTGACGACAATGACATCTTCCACCGGGCACGTGACTTCATGCAGCAAGTCATGCCCCATAATCTGCAAAAACTGAAACTGTATTCAGGCAGCGATCCTTTATTCAGCCGCTACCAGATCGAGGGGCAGATTGAAACCGCCTTTGCCCGCGAGGTTCAACTCCCGTCAGGAGGGGTGCTTATAATTGATCATACAGAGGCGCTCACGTCAATCGACATTAACTCGGCGCGTGCCACCAAGGGCGAGGATATAGAAGAGACGGCGTTTAATACAAACCTGGAAGCGGCCGATGAAATTGCCCGGCAATTACGCCTGCGCGACCTCGGTGGCCTGTTTGTCATAGACTTCATTGATATGACCAATAACCGGAACCAGCGTGAAGTAGAGAGTCGCCTGAGGGACGGACTGAAGGTGGATCGAGCCAGGGTGCAAACGGGGCGTATTTCCCGTTTCGGCCTGCTGGAAATGTCGCGCCAGCGATTGCGGCCGTCACTTGGAGAATCGAGCCATATTCCATGCCCGCGCTGTGACGGGCAGGGAACCATCCGTGGGATAAATTCCCTGTCACTCTCGGTATTGAGGATCATTCAGGAAGAGGCTATGAAGGAGCTGACTGCCAAAGTGGTGGCTCAATTGCCGGTTGAAGCCGCCACATTTTTACTGAACGAAAAACGCCAGGCCATACGCGAGATAGAGCAACGGCTGGACGTGGGAATCATCATCAGTCCCAATCCCATGATGGAAACGCCCCAATACCTGGTGCAACGCATCAATCTGTCTGAGTCCTCTTCGGATTCATCCCGGAAAGAGAGCTACAAATTTGCTGAGATAAAACAGGACAATGCCAGCCAACCCGTATCTAGTGACAGCCGTAAAACACCGGAAAAACCTGCATTGACGCAAATCATGCCGGACAGGCCCGCTCCTTCGACAAAACACGACAAGGAGAAAGGCCTGATGAGCAGGTTGTTCGGCGGGTTATTCGGTAACAATGTCGAGGTCACGGAAAAGCAGGAACCGCCTTCAAAGCCAAGGAAACCCCAGACCTCGCGCAACAGAAGCAGAAGCAGGCCTTCCGGAAACAATGCCGGCCGGCAACAACAGCGCAGGGGTTCCAGAAGAAACGAAAACTCGTCCGGCAACAGTCAACGCAGACAGGGTAATCGCGACCAGGGGGGCACTGACAACAGGCAATCCCGTTCTGCTTCCAGGAACAGGAATACACGCGAAAAAAAACAGACAAGTGAACCTG
>VYCZ01000134.1 GCA_009843675.1 Gammaproteobacteria bacterium
GGTTCATGCCGATAAGTGAGGCTGATATCACTGACTTCTCCGTAGCCGGCGGCATCACCGGCGAGTTGTCCGGCGGCTGGCTGATCGATGCGAGCGTTGTGCATGGTTTCAACGAGTTTTCCGACGGCGTTAAGAACACGCTCAATTCATCGCTGGGCGAGGCCAGTCCGACTGAATTTTACCGGGGCGAGTACGAATATTCGCAGACGGTGCTGAACCTTGATGTTTCCAGGGGGATGGAGCTCGGCGCGATCCCGGTCAATGCCGCGGCAGGTATGGAGTTCCGTTTTGAGGATTACAGCACCAAGGCGGGCGACCCGGAATCCTATATCGCAGGGAACGCCGTAGCCTGTACGGTCTGTATTACCTTCGGCAACAGCGATGTGTCCAAGATCGGAGCGCAGAGCGGTCCGGGATTGACGCCGGATGATGAGGTCGATGAGGATCGATTTTCCTGGTCGGCTTATATCGACCTGGAGTTTGATATTACTGAAGATCTCCTGTTCTCAGTAGCGGGCAGGTTTGAGGATTACGATGATTTCGGCGATACGGTTAACGGTAAAGCTGCGGCCCGGTATGAACTGTTCCCGGGCTTTGCCGTGCGCGGAAGTGTCAGCACCGGGTTCAGGGCGCCCTCCCTGGCGCAGGCCTTTTTTACCGGCACGACGACCAGTTACGGCACCGGCGGCGCGCTGGTAAGGACATTGAGTCTGCCCGTGACGGACCCGATCGCGCAGGAGAATGGCGCGCAGGCTCTCGATGCTGAAGAATCACTGAGTATGAGCGTCGGTTTTACCTGGTCCCATGACAGCGGTCTCAGCCTGACCTTTGATTACTTCGAAGTGGAGATCGACGATCGTATTGCACTGTCCCAGAATATACCGGTAGATGGCGTGCCCGGTGTTGGCGGAGTCCGGTTCTTTACCAATGTTGCAGACACGGAAACCACCGGGTTTGACGTGGTTGCATCCTACCGGCACGAGGGCTGGAACCTCTCGGTTGCGTATAACAACATCGATACGGATATCGTCAATAATCCGAACCGGGTGATCATGGGTATCGAAGAGCAGAACACCTATGAGACGGCGCCGCCGGAAGACAAGCTGATCCTCACCGGTTCATGGTCCAACGAAACCATTTCCGCCCTGGTGAGAGCGACGCGTTTCGGAGAAACGGAACGGATATTCGATTTCGGCGGAGGTTTTGAGCCGCAACAGGTCTATGGCGCTGAATGGTCTGTCGATGCCGATATTGAATATGCAATCAATGATAACTGGAGTATTTCGGCAGGAGGAAATAACCTGCTTGATGAATACCCTGACTTATCGATATTCGACATCAGCTATTTCGGCAACCTGCCGTACGATGTTCTTTCGCCTATCGGCGTTAACGGCCGCTTCGTTTACGTGAGGACGAATTTCAGCTACTGACCCGGATTTCCGGCTGCGCTATTGGACTGTGAAACCAATAGCGCAGTTGTTTCCTGTTCCATAACCGTATAAGCGGGGATATATCATGGCCAGCCTGGCAAGAGTGGCCTTACTGTTTCTTTTTCAAATAGCTGTTTTCGCCGCCCCGGACAATTTATCAAGTCCGGATTGTGAATTATTCTACGTGGTATTCCCGAACAGGGATGCGGCCGGCCAGGTCGAGAGTAAGGTTTTTGACGCGGTTTCCGGATTGAGCTGGGAACAGCGCAAAGCACTGTCACGGACCGAGAGTAAACGGCTTGAATCGATTCTGGCCATCAGCCCCGGTCTTGCCGGCAGAATAAAGGTCGGGGACATACTGATTACCCAGGGTGGCTACCAGGGCGTATCCGGCATTTCCATCAATGCCCGCCTGGATATGACCGCGGAGGCTACCGGCAAAGACGTTATTTCCCTGGCATCGATGATCGGGTATATCTATTTTCAGGACAGCGTTCTGTTGTTGTGCCATGTGTCCGTTGATAAAGGTATAAAGCCTGCCGTCATGCACACTGTCCTCGACGCCGGCGCCAGGGACTACCTGAATCCGGTATCTGCGCGGCTACTGTTCGGCATGATGATGGGATATCTGAACAGGGTTGAATCTGTCGGCTATACCTATGAGCAGGCCAACGATATCTTCCGCGTACTGGAATTTGATCGGGTAGGCCAACCCAATAAAAAGGCCTTATCAAGCATTGCCGGGCACCTGAGTGATATATCGGACGGCAAGGTGAAACTGGATATACGGAGCGCCGACGTGTTTGCGTTTTCCACAGGAAATAAATGGAAGGAATTTCCACAGGGAGGTGACTATGCCAGGCGTTTTACCGGCGACGTGGACAAGGCGTTGATAAAGTCGGAACAAATGGTGTTTATAAAGAAGCTGGAAAGAGAGTATGTCCGGTAGTCGGAGATACAGTCACTCCACATAGGGAATAAACCGCCCCAGGATAATCACCCCGACCCAGAACAGGAAGGACAGGGCGGACACCGTTCTGATGGCAGCCCCCGGGTCTTCCTGTGTGGTATGCCTGTGCACGGTCAGCGCGAAATACAGCGCGTTCAACCCGGCCAGGAGAATGAACAGCATCTTCAGCCGGAAGGCGATATTGGGATAGTACCGGAACGGGTCACTGAAAAAAAACATGGCGCCGGTCACCAGGTTGATGCCGAAACCAGTCAGCGCCAGTGGCAAGAACCGGTAAACTGCGGCAACCGGGAAATTACGTGCAAAACCCAGCAACCTGAAATCCACCACCAGCAGGGAACCGATGAGCAGCGAAAGTCCCATGAAGTGCAGAATCTCAGCCAAGGGAAACAGCCAGACACTGTCCCGCATCACCTGTCCCAGCGCAGAGGTTTCAATATTCAGCAGGAGGTCTTCCATAAGCTTACATACCGTTTCCGAACTCGATATAAGCGATGAGCCGTCCGGCGATGATCGCTCCGGCCCAGAACGCCAGTGAGCAGCCCGCAACCAGCTTCGCTCCAGCAGGCGTATCAGGGCCGGCTTCCGGCATGGCCGCTGCATTCCGTAATGCCCGTACTACCAGCCACAGCAACACGGCACCCATAGTGATAAGCGATATCTTGATCCAGAACACAGGGTGGTAAAAGAACTTCACGGGGTCGCCGGAGAACAGCGCCAGCCCGGTCACGATATTCAGGACCAGCCCCGCCCAGGCGATGGCGGACAAACGGGCAAACAGCGTGAGCGGCACGGCGCGGGCAAACCCCAGGATGCGGATACAGATCATCGTCACCGTCCCGGCCACCACGGCCATGCCCAGCGCATGGCAGGCCAGCACGATCGGATATCCCCAGATGGACCCCGCCACCCAGGTCCCCAGGGCGCTGTCTTGCAGCCAGGTTAAATAGTCCATTACTTTATGCTACAAAGTTTGACAAAGTTTGTCTTTTCATTCAGACTGATGATGGTGTACTTGAAGGCCGATTATTTCATTATATGCATATTTCATTGACACCTGAACTCGAGGCAAGGGTCAAATCAAAGGTCGCAACGGGCATGTATAATAATGCCAGCGAGGTCATCAGGGAGGCACTCAGATTTATGGACCAGAATGAAAAACTTCTCTACCTGCTTAAATCAGAACGGTTACGCTACGAGGTGGCGCAGGGAGCAATAGAGGCTGAGCAGGGTAATTTCAGCCCGCGCACCGTACAAGACATTCTTGATGATATGAATTCATAGCCAGGGAAGGATATGATGGCCAGGTACAGGCTCACACCGAAAGCCGACAGGGATTTGACACAAATCTGGCGCTATACCAACGAGAATTGGGGTAAATCCCAGGCAAATGAATACCTGCAACTTCTTGAAAACCGCTTTCTGATGCTTTTACGCCACCCGAAGTCAGGCAGGGCGCGTGATGAAATAAGGAGGGGATATCGTAGTCTGCCGGTTGAAAATCACGTCATATTTTATCGAGTTAAAGATGCTGACATCGAAATTGTAAGAATTCTTCATCAAAGAATGGAAGTCAATCAACATGTATTTT
>VYCZ01000336.1 GCA_009843675.1 Gammaproteobacteria bacterium
CTCCTGTGAGTTATTAGAGGATACCTACGAAAATCGCTTCGATATTGCTTACGTTGTTAGTGGTGATAGTGATTTGACAATGCCGGTGTCGAAAGTAGTTGCCAGAAGTAAACCTGTAATAATTGCCAATCCACCTGCTCGGAAAAGCCAGGCACTTATTAGAGCGGCAAGCAGTAATTTCAGTATAAATATTAGACGATTACGATCTTGCATTCTTCCTGTGCAGTTCAACACAGAAAATGGCCGTTATAAAATGCCTGAAAAATGGCAGCCCGAAATAAGTTAGCTTATTTTATCGCCCTCTTCCCGGTTATCGAGAGACCGAGCAAATCGTTTACTCTCCTGTACCACCAGCGCATCCCTATAACGATCTAAGGGTTGTAAAGAAACCGATAACGGATAAATTGATGGCGATGGAAGCTAGAATAAGTCCGACCATCCATTTGATGATCCTGCTTTCCATTTCAATCATCCTGTTTTCCATTTGGATAAGATCAGCTTTGGTCGCTAACTGATCCGACAATTCGTCATTCAACGCCCTGGCAAAGGCGTCAGCCTTTTCTGGAGCAAATATCTTTTCCTGTTTCATCGGAAAGCCTTCTTCTCTTTCCACTCACACAGCTCATAAATCACACACCCTCCGCATTTAGGTTTGCGTGCGGTGCAGGTGTAGCGGCCGTGCAGGATGAGCCAGTGGTGGGCGTCTTTTTTGTACTCTTCGGGGACGAATTTCAGCAGGCGCTGTTCGACTTCCAGGACGTTCTTACCCGGCGCCAGGGCGGTGCGGTTGGATACCCGGAAGATGTGGGTGTCCACTGCGATGGTGGGTTGGCCGAATGCGGTATTGAGAATGACATTGGCCGTTTTCCTGCCCACGCCCGGCAGTTTTTCCAATGCTTCACGGTCGGGGGGAACTTCCCCGGCATAGTCGCGCAGCAGGATGTGGCAGGTTTTGATGATATTTTCGGCTTTTGTGTTGTACAGGCCGATTGACCTGATGTATCGCTTCAGTCCGTGCACGCCCAGTTCGATAAACTGCTCAGGTGTATTGGCCACCTCGAACAGAGTTTCCGTGGCCTTGTTCACGCTGACGTCCGTTGCCTGTGCCGACAGCACCACGGAAACCAGCAACTCGAAGGGGCTGGTGTAGCGAAGTTCCGTCGTCGGCGCAGGGTTGTGCTGCCGTAACAGGGAAAAGATCTGCGCGCGCCTGGCGTTGTTCAACTGTCTGCCGTCCCGGCGCCTGTGCGCGGGATGTAATATGACAGGACAGCCAGCAACAGCCCGAACATGATGAAGGCGCCGGCGCTGGTGTCAAACAGGTGCAATCCTCCATGGTAAAGATATGCAGGCTGCAGGGAGGCCAGCGCTTCGAAGTTCGACAGCAGGTGGATATCCGTCAGTATGCCCCCCCTGGACGCCAGTTCGCGCAACAGGCCGGTTAAAGTGAGCAATCCGACCCCGGTCAGGCCTGTTTTCAGGATGCTCGGGGCGTTTTCCCCGAAGCGTTTTTGTAACGAGGATGCTTCAAGATGAAACAGGACAGTAGTATTCATTGCCAGCAGGTAAAGGTAAATACCCAGTTGCTCCCTGATCGCAAAACAGCAGGCCTGCATCAGCAAATCGATGAACGAAACCCAGGCTGCAGAGATAAGCAATAAATAGATGAGATTGGTGTCCGCCGTCATAAAGCGCCTGGCGCAGGATACGGTAACGCCGGTCAGGCACAGCACGGCAAGGAAAACAAGGCCCATGGAGAGACCGCCGATCAGGGTCGTACAAACTGCCAGCAGGGGCGTCAGGCCGACCAGGCTGAGCGTGGCCGGGTCCAGGGATCGGGTCAAATCAGGATAAGACAAGCGGCGCTCCTGCTATTGCACGTCCGAGTTGCCGGTATCAAACTGGATTTCCATACTCATCAGGTTCGTCCTGATCAACTCCAACCGGTCCTCCACACCGTCTGTTTCGAGAATTTCCTGTTTGGCGCTGTTGTCAAGGGGTAAAAATTCCGCCAGCCGGTAACTCAGCAACGCCGGCCTCACCGCTTCATGATCTTCATGGGAATACAGGGTTTCATAATTTTTCACGATATGCAGGTACAGGTCCCTGAGCGAACGGTATTCTTCCGGGCTTTCCCTCGACTCTTCGGAGTCGGACCAGCCTATGTCCCCCGTAAGCAAATTATTGTTCCGGACTTCCGTCTGCAAGACCGAGAAGCGTCTTTTCCCCTGTATGGTGATGGTCAGAAGACCGTTTTCCTGGCGTGAGAAATCGATTATCTCCGCATAGGTGCCGGTGTTGAAGCAGGTGGCTGCGGGACCGGTTTCGGTCCCCTGTTTAATCAGGCAGACCCCAAATCCCGTGCCGGTCTTCATGCAGTCGCTGACCATGTCCACGTAGCGCGGTTCGAATATCCGCAGCGGCAGGCGCCCGTGGGGATACAATACCGTATGCAAGGGGAACAAAGGGACGTTCTGCATCAGTCCGATAACCTCTCAACCAGGCGCCGGTAGATATTTTCAAACCCGCCATTGCTCATGATCAGGATATGATCGCCTGTCTTCCTGATACGATGCAGTCGCTCCACGATGTCCGCAACGGCGGGTAACAAGCATACCCTGTCGCCCAGGCCGTTCAGACTCGCCCGCAGGTCCCAGTCCAGTCCCCGGGGTTCAAGCACGCAGACCAGGTCCGCGCCCTCAAGGGCGCCGGCCAGGGTATGTTGATGTATTCCGGCTTTCATCGTATTCGAACGCAATTCCAGCACGGCTATGAGACGCTGGCTGCCGATACGCTCCCTCAGCGCCTGCAGCGCGCACCTGATTGCCGTCGGGTGATGCGCGAAATCATCATATACCGAAATGCCATCGACTGTCGCCAGTAATTGCAGTCGCCGTTTTACGCTGCTGAAACCGGACAGGCTTGCACAGGCCTGTTGCGGCAGGATACCGGCCCGGCGCGCCGCCAGCAGCGCCGCCAGGGCATTATCCGCATTATGTTTGCCGAACAAGGACCAGCCCACCCTACCCGCTTCCCGGCCTTCGTCAATGACCTGGAACCCGGAATAGTCGCGGGTCAGCGACTCGGTGCGCCAGGCAGAGGACGCATCTCCGAAACGGATCAGCGGCGACCAGCTTCCCATTTCCAGCACAGTATCGATATGTGCACTGCCCGCCCCGGCTATGATCAGGCCGTTCCCCGGTACGGTCCGGACCAGGTGGTGAAACTGCCTCTGAATTTCCCCAATTCCTGCGAATATGTCCGCGTGGTCATATTCCAGGTTGTTGATAATCAATACATCGGGACGGTAGTGGACGAACTTTGAACGTTTATCGAAAAATGCCGTGTCATACTCATCGGCTTCAACCACGAACAGGTCCGGACCGCCCAGGGAAGCTGAACGGCCGAAATTCTCCGGCACGCCGCCGATAAGAAATCCGGGGTCAAGCCCCGCGTCATGCAGGAGCCAGGCAAGCATGCTTGCGGTTGTAGTTTTGCCGTGGGTGCCGGACACCGCGAATACCATGCGTCCCGGCAACACATTCTCCGCCAGCCATTGCGGACCGGAAATATAGGGTATCTTCTCCGAAAGTACGTACTCCACACTGCTGTTGCCGCGGGACAGGGCATTGCCGATGATGACCAGATCAGGCCTGGGGTCGAGCCGGTCCGGTTCATAACCTTGCATGACCTCTATGCCCGCGTTCGCCAGTTCGTCACTCATAGGGGGATAAACGTTCCGGTCACTCCCTGTTACCCGGTGGCCGAGTTGTTGCGCCAGCCGGGCGATGCCGCCCATGAATGTCCCGCAGATGCCGAGAATGTGCAGGTTCATAATGTCCCGGCGAGTGTGGTAGCATCCGTGGAAAGGGTACTGTACATGACAACATTTTATCCGAAAACCGGCGGCGTTGTTTTCTATAGATTATTTCTATCAAGACTATTAAATAATAAAATTATATTTATTGTGCCTGTTACGCTATGC
>VYCZ01000394.1:0-1539 GCA_009843675.1 Gammaproteobacteria bacterium
CGCTGAGACTGTTCGAGGCGTTTAAGGTTGAAGGTCATCCATTGAGCCTGTCGGAACTGGCGGAGTTCATGGACGTGCCGATGTCCAGTTGTCATGGCCTGGTGAATACGCTAATCGGGCGCGGCTATCTTTACCGTGTAAAAAAAAGAAAGCTTTTATATCCGACAAGAAAAATACTGGACGTTGCCGAAACAATAGTAAGTAAAGATCCCTTGTTGGACAGGATCAGGCTGCCGTTATCAGCCCTACGGGACAAATTAAAAGAGACGATTATTGTCGGAATAAATGAACAGGATCGGGTGATGTATATTGACGTACTGGAAGGAACACATACCGTACGATACACGGCCTATCCAGGTGAATTCAAACCCTTACATTCAAGCGCCGCCGGCAAGGCAATCCTGGCGAGCATGACGGAAAATGAGCTTGAAAAACTACTTGGCAGATTACCCCTGGAAAAAATTACGCCGATGACAGTCACAGATAAAAAACGATTACTAAGAGATTTAAATCAAGGCCGGAAGCGGGGTTTTTACGAAACCCATGGGGAAAACGTGATGGACGTGGATGCGATGGCTGTTGCCGTGGTATCGAACAAGGACATTATCGGTATCTCAGTCGCAGCGCCAAGCCACAGGATGGAAGAAGCCAGGATAAATATTGCACAGGAATTGCTCAAAACCAGGCAAACCATTTTAGAAGAATTGAGATGAGTTCCACCGGCAGTGACCTCTCTGTTGACATCAGGGACAAAGTTTTGCGTGTAAGGATCAATCGCCCCGAAAAGCGTAATGCACTGAGCCGCACAACCCTGAAAGAAATCGGTGATGTTTTCAATCGTCATAAGTCAAACGATTCCATACTGGTTGCGGTATTGACGGGAGCAGGCGACAGGAGTTTTGCCGCAGGTGGTGATCTGAAAGACCTAGACTCCGTACGCACGCGGGAACTTACCGTTGACATGGTCAATACAGGCAGAACAGCACTGGATGCAATCCGTAATTTCTGTGTGCCCGTTATCGCGGCAATCAACGGTACGGCATTGGGTGGCGGCGCCGAACTGGCCATGGCCTGTGATTACCGGGTCGCGGACGAGACTGCAAAAATAGGTT
Source organism: Gammaproteobacteria bacterium (assembly GCA_009843675.1). Classification (GTDB taxonomy): domain Bacteria; phylum Pseudomonadota; class Gammaproteobacteria; order Eutrophobiales; family Eutrophobiaceae; genus JAAXHV01. Next base: position 1,113 of record VYCZ01000394.1, read on the forward strand.
TCGTGCAGGGAAAACTCAATATCACCACGGCCTGGGGCGGCGGCGCCGATTTGATGGAGCGCATCGGCTCCGCTCCGGCATTGAAGCTGCTTGCCGGTTGCAGAATTCTCGACGCGAAGGCTGCGCTGGAACTTGGCATAATCGACGCCTGTTGTGACAGCGGCCAGTCTCTTGATGATTGCGTGGAAGATTTTGTCTCACCTTTTCTGGAACGCAGCACAACTGTCATGCGCGGGTTTAAATCACTGAGAAATCATGCGCGCAATGAGTTTGTACAGTCATTAAATGAACTTGAAACAAACAACTTCATTGAAAGCTGGTTACATGATGAACACTGGCAGTCAGCAGGCAATATCCTGAAAAAAAAGTGATGTAAATCAACATACGAGTCGATATGAACAGTTCAAAAATATTGTCATCCGATCCG
>VYCZ01000394.1:1549-2759 GCA_009843675.1 Gammaproteobacteria bacterium
ATCCGGAGCAAAACCTGAATACCGTAACGGGGGAAGAAACGCCGGTCCTGGTGACGGATGACATGATAGACAGCGGGAAAATAGGGGTGCCAGGCGAGTATCCCTATACAAGAGGTATTTTTAACAATGGCTACCGCGGGCGTTTATGGACATTCCGGCAATATTCCGGATTCGGCACCGCGGAAGAAACCAATGAACGATACAGATTTTTGCTGGACAGAGGTTCGACCGGCCTCTCGGTGGCGCTGGATTTGCCGACACAATGCGGTTATGACCCGGATGATGTCATGGCCGCGGGCGAGATAGGAAAAGTCGGGGTCTCACTGTCCAACCTGGCTGAAGCGGAGCTGTTATTCGACTGCATCGACCTGGGTAAGATATCCACCTCTTTTACTATCAACGGTACAGCAGCCATCATCTATGCCATGTATCTCGCGGTCGCCGATAAGAAAAACACGCCGCGCAGTGTCCTGACCGGGACCATACAGAATGACATCCTGAAAGAGTACGCCGCACGCGGCACATGGATCTTCCCGGTGCGGCCTTCCATGCGCCTCATCGCCGATTCGATACTGTATTCAAACGAACAAACACCCCGCTTCAACCCCATCAGTATCGCAGGCGCTCATGTACGGGATGCGGGCGTGAATGAAGTCGAAGAGTTTGGATATACGCTGGCTAACGGCCTGGCTTATGTCGATGAACTGGTCAGGCGCGGCGCCGATCCGAACAAATTTGCCAGGAGGTTGAGTTTCTTCTTTTATGTGCACATGGGTTTTTTTGAGGAGATTGCCAAGTTTCGCGCAGGGAGAAGGTTGTGGGCGAGATTGCTCAAGGAGCGATATGGCATCACGGACCCGAAGGCGCTGATGTTCCGGTTCGGTGTGGTCTGTGGCGGGTCCTCCCTCACCGCGTCACAGCCTTATAACAATATCGCCCGGGTTGCGCTTGAAAATATGGCTGCCGTCCTGGGAGGCGTACAATCGGTGTTTACCTGCGCCTACGACGAAGCCTTTCAGATCCCGACGGAATTCAGCGCCGAGACAGCTTTGAGAACACAGCAGATAGTTGCGTATGAAACCGGGGTCACCAAATCGGTGGATCCTCTCGGAGGCAGTTATTACGTGGAATGGCTGACAGACCGCGTGGAAGAGCAGGCGGAAAACATCATCCGGGAACTGGAGGAGTATGGCGGTGTGGAGAAAGCAAT
>VYCZ01000394.1:2769-3980 GCA_009843675.1 Gammaproteobacteria bacterium
AGGCGCAAGGTCCGGAAAGACAGCGGATAATACGTGGTCGTATGCGAGAATTATTACCGCCACGAAAATGAAGTAAATGATTTCGGTGAAATTTTTCAACTGGACAGCCAGGCTACCGCAAAGATCATTACCAGGCTCGATGCCGTAAGAGACCAACGTGACAATACCGAAGTGCGCAGGACATTACGGAAACTCGAAAGTTGTGCGGGTACTGAAGGCGAAAACCTGATGCCGTATATCGTCGATTGCTGTCATGCCTATGCAACAGTCGGAGAAATAGTATCGAGCCTCAAGCAGCAATGGGGTGAATTCAGGGAGCCCATACGGCTTTAATTCAGAGGACATTCGGAAGAGAAATATGTCGATCAGGGGAAAAAGAATACTGGTGGGTAAACCCGGGCTGGACGGCCATGATGTCGGCGCAAAGGTGATTGCGCTGACACTACGCGATGCGGGCGCGGATGTCATCTATACAGGTCTGCGAAAAACGCCGGAATACATTGCCAGAACGGCCGTAGACGAAGACGTGGACGTGGTAGGGTTGAGTATTTTGAGCGGCAGCCACAAGGAACTCGTAAAGGCGACAAGGGAAAAGCTCGACGAACTGGGCGCCGCGGATATTCTGATTTTTGTCGGCGGAACCATTCCTTCTTATGATTACGACGAACTGAAAGAATACGGGGCGGTGGCGATCTTCACTGCGGAAATGCCCCTGGATGAAATCGTTGCAAAAATCGACACGTTATTGGCATGAAAGATTCAACAAGCCGGACGGGACCTCTTGCAGGGCTACGCATTCTTGAGATTGGTCATATGCTGGCGGGCCCCTATTGCGGGTTGCTACTGGCTGATTTGGGCGCGGAAATAATCAAGGTAGAAACGAATAAAGGTGATATATCCCGATCGATAGGCCCAAATTACATTGGTGAACACAATATTTATTTTGCCAGTCTGAACCGTAATAAAAAAAGCGTGCAACTGGATATTGCAACAAACGATGGCAGACATAAATTCAATCACCTGGTGAGCACGGCAAACGCATTGATTTGTAATCTCCGGCCCGGAGCGATCAGGAAACTGGGGCTGACGTATGATGCATTAAAGGAAATCAATCCGAAACTGACCTGTGTTGCCTTGACCGGATTCGGCCTCGAAGGACCTTATAGTGACATGCCCGCCTACGATTATGTTATCCAGGCGTTATCCGGCAT
>VYCZ01000409.1:0-2754 GCA_009843675.1 Gammaproteobacteria bacterium
ATCACCGGCCCTGCCAGGGGTCCCCGCCCCGCTTCATCGACGCCTGCCACCAGTTGCAGGCCGCGCATTACGGATTTACCCTGGTTCATGAGTCGGAGGATCCGGCGTGCAGCTTCAGCACGGCTTGCGCCGCGCTCGTTTCGGCTGACCGCAGGGAGATATGCAGGTCCGTGAAACGGCGGGATAATGATTGTACTTCACCCGGATGCTCCAGCCAGTACTGCAACGCCGGAGCGAGGATTTCCGCACGGCAGTCCGACTGGAAATACTCGGGCACAAGCCTCTGTCCGGCCAGCAGGTTGGGCAGGGATTCGTATTTTACCTTAAGCAATGCCCGCACGATCCAATAGCTCAGGCTGTGCATTCTGTAAGCCACTACCATGGGAGTCTTGTACAGCATCGCCTCCAGTGTAACGGTGCCTGAAGCGACCAGTGCAACACTGGCAGCCGCCAATGTGTCCGCAATGCTGTCTTTCACTATTTTTAACTGCAAACCCCTGCTTTCGGCTGCTGCGCGCAAATGCCTTTCTGCGCCGTCATTCACTGCATTGGTTATAAACCTGGCCCCGTCATGATGCGCAGCCAGCCAGGCAGCGGCATCCAGGAAAGGGCCGGTAAGCCTGTCAAGTTCGGCATGCCTGCTGCCGGGCAGAATGGCAACCGTCAAACAATCGGGAGGCAGGTCCAGGCGCCGGCGGGCGCTTTCCGTATCCGGTTGAATATCCACCTTTCCTGCCAGGGGGTGTCCCACGTACCTGGCCGGAACCCCGCGCCCGAGTAAAAATTCCTCCTCAAACGGAAAAATACATAACACGAGTTGCGCGGCCTGCCTGATTTTCCGCACCCGCCAGGGACGCCATGCCCATACCGTGGGGCAGACGTAATGGATGGTTTTTATACCGGCGCTGCGCAATGTCCGTTCCAGGCCGAGATTGAAGTCAGGCGAGTCAACTCCGATAAACACATCCGGCCGTTCCCGGATTAAGTGTTCTGCAAGCCTGGTCCGCATCGCTCTCAACTCCCGCACTTTCCCAAGCACCTCAACCAATCCCATTACCGCCAGTTTTTCCATAGGAAACAGGATGTCGCAACCTGCTGCGCGCAGGTTTGGTCCGCCTATGCCGGTCACCCTGATATCCGGGCGATACTGCCTTATATCCTTGATCAGTTCCGAGGCAAGGAAGTCTCCTGAAGGTTCACCCGCAACAATTCCGATTTTCATCGTAGATGATCAACGGACAATTCCGCGTTCGGACTCCCTGATGAACCGGGTGAAAATGGTGACTTCCCTGTTTTCTCCGGCCAGGGCCTCAAGTTTTTTCACGGCATTTTTCAGAAGCAGCCCTTCGCGATAGACAATGCGGTAGGCCTTCCTGAGCGCTTCAACCGAACTGTCGGAAAACCCGTTGCGCTTGAGTCCCACCCTGTTAAGGCCGCTTGGTTTCGCGCTGTTGCCGGATACCATCAGGTACGGAGGCACGTCTTTCAGGATTATGGAAGCAATGGCGGAAATACTGTAGCGCCCGACCCGGCAAAACTGGTGTACGCCGGTAAACCCGCCCAGAATGGCATGATCATCGATATGCACATGACCGGCCAGGGTGGCATTATTGGCGAAAATTGTGTTGTTCCCCACCTGGCAATCATGGGCGATATGCACGTACGCCATGATCCAGTTGCCGTTTCCCACCCGGGTGACGCCTCCACCCTGTGCCGTCCCGCGGTTAATACTGCAGAATTCCCTGATAACATTATTGGAACCAATCTCCAGAAAGGACTCTGCCTCACCCTGGTATTTCTTGTCCTGGGGATCATCCCCGATCGACGAGAACTGGGATATCCTGGTGGCTTCTCCTATCCGGGTAGGGCCTTTGACAACCACATGCGGCCCGATAACACAGTTGTCGGCTATTTGGACCCGGTCCCCGATAACGGCATAAGCGCCGATACTGACCCCGCTCCCAATCCCGGCGCCGGGGTGCACTTTCGCAGTGGGGTCGATCAAGTCTCCCGGTCCGAAATAGTAGTCAATAAATCCGAGTCGGCTACGACCGCGTCATCGACTTTTGCAACACAGGAAAAGCGCCAGATATTCCTTCGCAACGCAACGAACCTGACTTCGATCACCAGTTGATCGCCCGGACCGACGGTCTTTCTGAACCTGGCCTTGTCAACTCCGACCAGGTAATACAACTTGTTCCAGTGATCGCCCCCTTCTTCCGACAATAATCCAAGTATCGCAGAGGCCTGGGCCATTGCCTCGATGATGAAGACACCCGGCATGATTGGTTGCTGGGGAAAATGTCCCTGGAAAAACGGTTCGTTGACAGTGACGTTCTTAATCGCGGTCAGGGACACACCGGGTTCGTAATCCGTCACCTTATCCAGCAGCAGCATGGGATAACGGTGCGGCAACGCTTGTTTTATCTGCTCAATATCCAGTTCCGGCATAGTCGCATAAACCTGATTCGTAGGTATACAGTATGTTATTTCTTTGTTGTTTTTTCCAATGCAGAGACCCGTCTTGCGAGTTCGTCCAGGTGCCTGAACCTGACCATGTTCCTGCGCCAGGTCATATTATCCGTTATCGGCACCCCGGAAGAGTAGACACCGGCCTGCCGGATACTGTTCGATACGCCGGACATGCCGGTCAGGACGACATCATCGGCAATCTCGATATGGCCGGTAATGGCGCTGGCGCCGCCGATCATGCACCTGCGGCCGATTTTTGTGCTGCCGGCCACCACCGCGCCC
>VYCZ01000409.1:2764-3959 GCA_009843675.1 Gammaproteobacteria bacterium
CTGCAATGGCAGTGTGCTCTCCAACCCTGACATTATGGCCGATCTGCACCTGGTTATCGATTTTCACGCCGGCTTCTATTACGGTGTTCTCAATAGCGCCCCTGTCAATAGTCGTGTTGGCGCCTATTTCAACATCGTCTCCGACCACGACATTGCCGAGTTGCGGAATTTTCAGCCAGCGGCCTGAGTCATTGGCTATCCCGTAACCATCCGCTCCGATGACGACACCAGGATGTATCAGGACCCGCATACCGATTTCAACCCGTTCCATGAGGGTCGCGCGGGAGTGGATGTGGCAGTGGCTGCCGATTTTAACTCCCGCTTCGACCACGCATCCCGGACCGATATAAGTGCGAGCGCCGATGACGGCATTGCAGCCAATCACGGAATTGGCGCCGACAAAACAATCCGCCGCGATATCTGCATTTGCCTCGATGACCGCAGTCGGGTGAACGCCCGGAGTGAATTCCGGAGCAGGATTCAGAAACCTGGCCGCCTTCGCGTATGCCAGGTAGGGATCTTCCGTAACCAGACTTGCTGTGGGACAAGCCGGCACATCAGTCACCGCCAGCATTACCGCACTGGCGCGGGTCGTTTCCAGATCCGCGCGATAGCGTTTATTGGCATAGAATGTCAGGTCGCCGGGCGCGGCGTTGTGCAGGCTGGCGACATTGGTTATCTCGTCGGCAGGGTCGCCTCGCAGTTCTGCGTCACAAACTGCAGCAATTTCTCCCAGGGTTGCCGTCATGAATACAGCAAACCGTCATTCAGCTCCTTCAACGTCTTTTCCCGAGTCATTTTCTTTCTTTAACTGATCTATGACAAGCTGTGAGATATCCACTTTCGGGCTCGCATAAATCACGCCTTCATTCAATATCATATCGAACCCGTTTTCACGGGCGATGGTATTGATGGCATCGACGATATCCTTCTGGATTTTGGCAATTTCCTCATTCCTGCGGAAGGTCAGGTCTTCGCGGAATTCATCCTGGTTGCGTTTCAGTTCACGCCGCTCGTTGACGATGTCCCTTTCCAGTTTGCTCCGTTCCGCCTCACTCATGATGGGCGCATCCTTGGTCAGTCTGTCTTCCATTTCCTTCAATGATTTCTGCGCATCCACAAGGTCCCGGTCCCGCGGGGCAAACTCTTTCTCAAGCAGACTGCGCATCCTCTCGGCCTGGGGCGATTGTTCCAG
>VYCZ01000285.1 GCA_009843675.1 Gammaproteobacteria bacterium
CACAAAGACGCGTATCGACATTGCGAAGAAATACAAAACCGCATTTGGGATCAGCACCGAATGCGGCTTCGGCCGCAGGCCGCCGGAAACCATCCCGGCGCTTCTGGAACTTCACAAGGAAGCCGCAAGTTTACTTTGAAGGGTGTATGACGCCGAGTTCGATCAGCATGCCCAGTTCGTCGCGGCAGACCCATTCTTCTGCGATTTTTCCCTCTTCAATCCTGAAGTTTGCGATGGCGGACCAACCGACCGTTTTCCCGGCTACCTCGTGATAGCCGATGCGGCTTTTCCAGTTGTCGCGGTGCATGGCAAGGTGTGATAATCGGCAGGAAACGCGGTCGCCGGCGCCGAATAAATCGTGGATGGTGGTCCTTATAGAACTGTAGCTGTCAATGACCCTGGCCAGGCCAGCCTTGAAATTTTCAATACCGATAATGGGCTCCGCTACTTCCGGCCGATGGATAATACAATCATCGGTGTAGTATTCACCCAGCAATTCAATATTGAATTTATCTACTACCTCTGAAAAATAGCCCCTTACGATTTCTTTATTCTCTTCAACTGACATTTTGTAGTCCTGCATTTAGTGAATCCGGTTCGGTCGACTCATCTCTTTTCCGCAAATCTACCACGACATCGCCCTTCAACAAGCTTTGACAGGCCAATATATATCCGGCCGCAAGTTGTTTGCGGGTCAGTGTATAGGAAAAGTCAAGGATCGGTTTGATTTTGCCTTCAATCAACCTGCACCTGCAGGTACCGCAGGTACCGACGGTGCACTGGTGCGGGAAGGCAATATTCTGATCCAGGGCTGCCTGCAGGAGTGTTCTGTTGCGAGGCACATTGAACTTATTTCCGGAGTGTTGAATCTGCGCTGTATGCGATTCCTTCCGTTTCAGGATCTTTTCAATCCAGCTCGTCATGGCCCATATAAATATATGTCATGAAGCAGTTAGCGCAGTGAAACCTTTAAGCCGATGTCAGTTATGAGGCCCCAGCGTCAACCTGCATCGTCTCGCGGTAATATTGCCAAAAGCCGATGACCGCCGATTCCGTTACCAGGTGTTCCGTATCTTCCGCTTTTCCTCCACCCATGCCGATATAGGACGCTTCTTCCTGGTCTCGAATAATTGCTTCATGCACTATTTCCACGGCTTCACCGTCTTCCATGGAGATCAGGCCGGCAGGGCCTATCAGGTTACCTTGCTTGTTCCTGATCTTTTGCATTTCCTCATCATCCTCCTCATAACCGAACTGGGTCCATACCAGTTCAAACTGTCCCGGTCCTTTAGTCACTGTCTGCCGCACTGCCAGCGTGTTGGCAATCTGCTGGAGTACCAGATTTGGAAACGTTGTCAATATGACCAGGGTGACGCCATCGTCAAACTCTTTTCTGCCTGCCAGTAAGGACGGGTCTTTCAGGGTGAATTCGGCGTTGAATGTTCTGAGACCGTCATACCCTTCCATTTTTCCTTCGTCAGTTCCCTGTGATGCAGTCAGAACCGTGTGACGTTTTTTGTCATCCATCCAGCTACCGCCTTTTTGTGTTGACCGGTAGAGGCCAAAGGTCGTGTGAAACAGGTGCAACAAACTGGCGTGGTAAGGATCCCGGGTATTTTCCGCGTACAATTTCCAGTTTCCCTGGACCAGTTGCCGCTCATCACCAAGCACCCTGATCGGGCTGTGACATATCCGTTCTATATGATTGACGATCACGGCCCCCAGGTAATCCCGTAAAGGTTCGACCTTGTCTGAAAATGTAGCGAAAATCAGGTGGCCTACCGTATCGACGCGCAACCTGTCCAGCCCGTGTTGTTCCATCCTGAACCCTTCCGGCATACCGCCCCGGCCACCCAGTCCGCGGCGGAACGGCACGCCGATCAATTTTCCCTGCATATCATATTTCCATTGATGGTAGACACACTCCAACTCATCGATGTTGCCCCTGGCGCTACGGCAGACCAGGGCGCCCCGGTGGGCGCAACGGTTGGTCATCACGTTGATGCCGCCCTCCCTGTCCCGGGTAACTATCACCGGTGTATCACCGATATAAGTTGCCTTGAAATCGCCGGGGTCCGGAAGCTCCGCCGTCAGGCCGACAAAGGACCAGTTATCGCCCCGAAAGATCCTTTCCTGCTCCACCTCATATATTCTGGCGTCCGTGAATACGCCATAAGGCACGTGACCAGCCTCATCATCTATCGGCCAGTACAACGACCCGTTAGTTGTATCGATCACTGCATTCATCGGTTTCTCCGGGGTTAGATCGGGGTTACCAGCAAGCTCTTGATTTGATGGGTATCAAATATGGCAATTTTCTCCTTGAACCTTAAACCGTCTCCATCTGCCACGATCTTATCCATGTATTTGCCTGCATTATAAATCTCCGTCGCGCCGTCCGTCTTTGTCTGCAAAACCAGGTAATTGCTCTGTACGCTGATTACACTCTCATTCAGGCCCTGGATGAGAACATTACTCAGAACATGACGATAATTGTGTTCTGCGTAAACATTCGCGTTGCGCAACGACACAATCCTGTCTACCAGCATTCCCCTGCTGTCGCAGAATATTGCGGCGGCAGGCAAGCCGCGCTCATGGTTCTCCCTGGAGATAATTTTGTACATACAATCTTCCACAAAAAACTCTGGCCACTGTTCCAGCCTGTCATCGTCAATACATTCCACATAACGGCCTTGCAGTTGTTCCACGTGGTATTGTAGTTCCATTGCGGATAGCTTGTTCAGTTCCATCCTGCCGCCCGGTTCGCCTCTGTTGCCAATTGTAATTCCCCACCTGTTGCGTGGTTTTCATCCCACAGGCTGATGTGCTCACGCATGCGTTTATGCCATAAAGGGGGCACGAGGGCCAATAAAAAGTACCCATAGGCGCTGCCGACCCGCGCAGCATCCGGGTATGGTGTGAGTTCCCAGTAAGGCACCGTGGGATCGGTATGGTGTTGAGAATGCGTCACGATCTCGAAGGTGAGAACGCGTGACAAGGGGCGGATATGGTTCCAGGCATGACGTTTTTCGATGGGCGTGTCAGGCACGCGTACCAGACCGTAATGTTGCACATAACTGAAGACGCAGACAATACTTTGTCCTATTACGGAGATAAGCAAAACACTGATCCCGGCAAACAGGCCCGCACTGAAACAAAAAAACAAAAACAATGCCAGGTAGCCGGCAGCAGCCCACAAAACAATATTCCCGGGCGACCAGTGACTCCTGCCTTTATTGGCGAAACGCTGCTTTTCCATGTTCCAGGGTTCAGTATGAAAAAATGGGAGCAGCCGGGCAATAAAGGCGTATACGGATTCACCCCGGTATGCCGTATCGATATCATTCATTGTCGAGGTTTCAATGTGGTGACCTTTCCGGTGTTCCAGTTCCACATCTCCCGAAATCAGGGTAACCGCAAATAAATCACCAAAAAAACGGGAGATTCCCTCATGGCGATGAAATAATTCATGGGCAATGGGCAAGCCTACCGCGGCCGTAATACCGCCTACTGAAATAATCGTGCCCAACCATTCCCACCACTGGTAGTCAGTCTGCAGGAACCGCCAAAGGCCATACCAGAGAAATAGCCAAGGGACCAGTTGAATATACAGCATGAACAAGGCGCCGACCGGCTGCATCCTGCGTTTGCGCAAGTCGTCTTCAAGGAAATATTCCACACACGCCACCAGCGGAAAAAGAAGGACGCCGAACCAGCAACCTGCCCCGCCCAGCATCACGCCCAACGTGGTAATAATAAAAAAACTACCCGGCCATAAATAACGCAGATAATCTGTCACCATTATCCCCCGCAACATATAATATTCATATAAGCATAATTCGTCGAACAGAGGAAGTAATCAAGTTTTTTAAGCGCCCTGTAGCTTCAGGCGACATGTTGTCAACAAATAGAAATGTCCGCTTCTGTAACAAATGAATTGTCCGCTTTTA
>VYCZ01000235.1:0-3726 GCA_009843675.1 Gammaproteobacteria bacterium
ATCTGCGCCAATACGGATGCGCAGGCGTTGAAAGCATCGAGCGCGCGCAACATTCTTCAACTGGGCAACACCATTACCCACGGCCTGGGCGCCGGCGCCGACCCGGATATCGGACGCCAGTCGGCGCTGGAGGACAGGGACAGGATTATGGACGTGCTGGAAGGCGCGGACATGGTGTTCATCACCGCCGGGATGGGCGGCGGCACCGGCACCGGCGCGGCGCCCGTGGTTGCCCAGGTGGCAAAGGAAATGGGTATCCTGACCGTTGCGGTGGTGACCAAGCCGTTCTCCTTTGAAGGCCGGAAACGCGCTGAAGTCGCCAACACCGGCATCCGCGAACTCGGCCAGTACGTCGATTCCCTGATCACCGTGCCGAACGACAGGCTGGCGGACGTACTGGGTTCGGACGTGTCCCTGGTCAATGCATTCGAGGCTGCCGATGACGTGCTGCTCGGCGCGGTGCAGGGCATTGCCCAGGTCATCACCTGCCAGGGTCTTATCAACGTCGACTTTGCCGACGTCAAGACCGTGATGGGCGAGATGGGCATGGCCATGATGGGCTCCGGGAAAGCCCAGGGCGAGGACCGCGCCAGGGTCGCGACGGAAGCCGCCATCAGCAGTCCGTTGCTGGAACACATCGACCTGGCGGGCGCCAAGGGCATTCTGGCCAATATCACTGCCGGCATGGACTTCGGCATAGGCGAGTTCAATGAAGTCGGCAACATCATCAAGACGGTGGCCGCCGAAGAGGCGACCGTGGTGATAGGGACGGTGCTGAACCCGGAACTCAGCGGCGAAATATGGGTGACCATCGTCGCCACCGGACTCAGCCAGCCCGGTGAGCAACTTTCGCGCCCGCAACTGGTCGCAACCAATGAACCTGGCGCTGAAAACACGGACTATGGTAAACTTGACAGTCCCGCTGTAATGCGTAACAAGGCCGTCAATGATGATATCTACCCCGTCAAAGATGATCCCGACTACCTGGAAATTCCTGCATTCCTGAGGAGGCAGGCCGACTGATTAAGGAACCTCTGATTAAGTCAGAGGTTCCTGCGATACAGGGAAGTATCGCCAAAATCAATGACTGTAAGGCATTGATTTTGTGAGCAATGCAAAAATCGCATTTTTGTATTGCGTGCTCTGGCAAGTCCAGGATGGACTTGTTCAGAGCTTACTTAACTGATACGTGATTAGACAGCGCACACTGAAAAACGCGATCCGGGCGCAGGGGGTAGGACTGCACACCGGCAAGAAAGCCGATATCACCATACGCCCGGCATCGGCCAACACGGGTATCATCTTCCGCCGTGTCGACCATGACCCCCCTGCGGAGATCCCTGCGCAGATGGCCAACGTGGGCAGCACCCGGCTGTCCACGACGCTGGTCAGCAACGGCGCCAGTGTTTCCACGGTGGAGCACCTGCTCTCCGCGCTGGCCGGATTCAGTATCGACAACGCCTATATTGACGTAAGCGCCGAGGAAGTGCCGATCATGGACGGCAGCGCCGGTCCGTTCGTGTTCATGATCCAGTCCGCGGGAGTGCGGGAACAGGATGAAGAGAAGTGTTTTCTCAGGATAAAACGGGAATTGCGCGTGGAGGACGGAGACAAATGGGCGACACTCGAGCCTTATGACGGGTTCAAGGTGGGTTTTACCATACAGTTTGACCACCCGGTGTTCCAGGACAGGCACTGCCGCGCGGAGATTGATTTTTCCACCACATCGTTTATCAAGGAGGTGTGCCGGGCCAGAACCTTCGGCTTCATGAAGGACTTCGACTTCCTGCGCAAGAAGAACCTGATCCTGGGCGGGAGCCTGGACAATGCCATAGTCGTCGACAGCGAACAGGTAGTGAACGAGGAGGGTCTGCGCTACCAGGACGAGTGCGTCCGGCACAAGATCCTCGATGCCATCGGCGACCTGTACCTGCTCGGCCACAACCTGATCGGTTCCTACCAGGGTTACAAGTCCGGCCATGAACTCAACAACCGCCTGCTGCGCAAACTGACCCACACCCGCGACGCCTGGGAGATCGTCAACTTCACTGAAGACGTCGCGGCATCCGTCTCCTACATCCGCCCCCTGGCCGTCGAAAGAATATAAGGTGTCCCTCCGGGACCGGTATTTGACTGGATTCCCGCCTGCGCGGGAATGACGAGTCTTTTTTACCGTCACTCCCGCGCAGGCGGGAGTCCAGTGAAACGACAAGTCGCCGGAGGCGACACCTTATTGACCTGGCCGCAACCTGTCCGCAATCCTCAGCAGGGCGGAGCGTAGCGGCGGGTCCGTAATCCTGTCGGCCACCTGGCGAATACTGTCCACGGTGTCCGATGAAGCGCCGGCTGCCCGCCGAGTCGTCTGCGCACGTGTTTCAACAGGCGGGTTCTTGATGCGGATTGTCCGGAGACCCGGCAGGTCGTCCTTGAAAAGTTTCAGGATTTCCGGCGTGCGGTAGCGCAATTTTGTGGTCCAGGCAGCGCTGTCGGCGTGGAACACCAGGGTTTTCTGCCGGTAGTCGGCGATAATCACGTGTTCATTCAGGGGCGCTTCGAGATAATCATGCAGCTTTATTTGTAATTTGCCCAGTTGTTCGATATGATTACATAGTCGTGACAACTTATCTGAGGACTCAAGGAGTTCAGATATAGAATTCAATTGACGGGAGGTACGGATTATCATTGGCTGAATTTGCTATCGGGTCGTAACATATGAAGATGATAATCTTTCTGAACCACAGAAAGAAAGCCCTGAAGTTGACTGTTAACCCTTGGGTCAGCGCCGCTGCCCTGGTGGCGTTCGCCGCCCTGTCCGTCTACCTTACCGATATTGCCTCTATTTACCTTGATAAACGCGCCGTTCAGGGCGAACTGCAGACCCTGGAGGACGTGAAGACGGAAACCGAGACGGCGCTGAGTGGAATGGTAGGCAGGGTGAGCCTGTTGCAGAGCCATGTCATGCGGCTCGATGCCCTGGGTTCCAGGCTCGCGGAGATGGCGCAGGTGGATGATATCGAATTCGGCATCGAACACCCGCCGGGACTCGGCGGCCCCCATAACCTGTCCGATGACGGTTCCCGGGAATTGTCCGATTACGATTTCCTGATCTCACTCAATCGCCTGGAACAGGCGCTGGAGGACCGGCAGGATAAATTGTCGGCCATGGAAACCATGCTGATGGGAAGAAGCCTGCGTGAATCGACCCTGCCGCAGGGCAACCCCGCGGAAGGCGGGTGGTTTTCTTCAATGTTCGGCTACCGTACCAATCCTATCTCAGGCAATAAAGAGTTTCACCTTGGGGTGGACCTGGCCGGCAGGTCCGGCATGGCGGTCACTGCCATTGCCTCGGGCATCGTGACCTGGTCGGGCCCAAACCGGGGCTACGGCAACATGGTTGAAATCAATCATGGCAACGGTTACGTCACCCGCTACGGCCATAACAAGGAAAACCTCGTCAACGTCGGGGAAAGGGTCGAGAAAGGGCAGATGATTGCGCTCATGGGCAGCACCGGGCGCAGCACGGGCGCCCACGTGCACTTCGAAGTGGTCAGGAACGGCCGGCATATCAATCCCCGCAGCTATATTTCTTCCAACTGAATCTTTATTTTTTCCCGTCGTTCTGTTTTAATCAGGCGCGACATGACGATGCCCTGTCCTCGTCATGCCGGACTTGTTCCGGCATCCAGTAATATAGAGGGTCGCCCTCCGGGCGACACAGTATTTGAC
>VYCZ01000235.1:3736-3946 GCA_009843675.1 Gammaproteobacteria bacterium
GGGTGAGGCCGCGAATGACGAGTCGATTGATGGAACTTTCCACGTGATCAAAGCCGTTTTCACAAAACTGTTCGGCAGCCGCAATGCGCGTGTGCTGAAGCGCATGCAAAAGACCGTTGAACGGATCAATGCGCTCGAGGAGGGCGTTGCCGCGCTCGCGGACGCCGAGTTCCCGCACAAGACCGTGGAATTGAGATCCCGGGCGCAAGC
>VYCZ01000091.1 GCA_009843675.1 Gammaproteobacteria bacterium
GACCAACACATCAATTCGCCCTGTAAAGAATGTTTTTGCCGCATCGACAACTTTAATAACCTCTGCTTCCTTCGTGGCATCGCCCTCTTGCAAATCGACTTTTACCCCTTCTGTTGTCAGTTCCTCGGCCAGTTCCTCCAGCGGCCCCCTCGTTCTCGCAGTCAGAAACAAATCTGCTCCTTCCCGGGCCAGGGTACGCGTGATTGTTCCACCCATTCCCTGCGCGGCGCCCGTAATGATGACTTTTCTGTTTTTAAGCTTCATTGACTGACTCCTGGTTTAATACCCGGCTCCCCGGTAAGCCATAGCCGCCACCGCCACTGCTTTGCATAATGACGCAGTCACCTTCAAAGAGATCAATATGCGTTTTCCCGGAAATTTCTGTGCGCTCACCACCTGCCCGCTCAACAGTTATTTTGAATGGTTTCCCTGGTTCCCCTTTTTGCAGTCCATAGGGAGGTACGACACAGCGTTCAACCATGGATGTCATTACCATCTTCGGCGCCAGGATCCGATACCTTCTCTCCTGGCCTTCACCCCCGGTGTTTTGACCTTTACCACCAGAACCTATTCGTAACGATTGTTGTTCAACGCGAATCGGATAGGCCTTTTCGATTACTTCAGCAGGTGTATTCATGACATTGGACATATGCGGTCTTGTAGTCGGGTACCCATCACGGTCGCAACGCGCTCCTTCGCCACCCCCATGCACTTCATACAGGGTCGTCCACTTGCCGGTACGCGGGTCAACACCACTAAACAGCAGCAGTCCCGACGTTGTTGAACCACCCGCCGTCAGTCGCTCCGGCACTGCTTTTTCCATTGCTTTAAATATCGCATCAACAACTCGCTGTGACGTTTCATGATTGCCACCTACTACAGGACTGCTGGTCGGTGGATGTAATATTGATCCCGGTCGCGTTTTTATTTCTACCGGCCGCGCCGCGCCTTCGCTAGGTTGAATATCCGGGCCAGCGATGGCTTTCATTGCATAAAACACACTCGCCGCGGCGGTGAAAGGTGTAGCGTTCAAGGGCCCGGTGACGGCATCATCGCTTTCAGAAAAATCGAAGCTTGCCGCATCATCCTTAATGTTAATCCGCACCCTTACGGCAATTTTCTCATCCTTGATCCCATCGTTATCAAGAAAATCTTCTCCAACATACTCACCATCCGGCAGACCAAGAATTGCGGCTCGCATTTCTTCTTCTGCCTGATTATGTATGTCCTTTATTGCCGCTTGCACTGTCGATGCGCCAAACCGGCCAAATATTCCCTGCAGGCGCTCATCAGCTGCACGAGTTGCTGCCATCTGGGCCAGGATATCGCCCTCACGTTCTTAGGCGCCACGAACATTCGCCAGAATCATGTCAATTTTTTCTCTGTCGGTACCCTCGCCCGTAAAAACCCGCAGTGGCGGTATGCGCAATCCCTCTTGCCATGCATCCCTGGCATCCGGTACATAACTGCCGGGATTTGTGCCGCCAATATCCGCCCAATGAGCAAGGCAAACGGCAAATGCCTGTATATTCTGTCCATCGAAAACCGGACGAATCGCTTTAACGTCAGGCAAGTGATTGCCTCCAACCTCCGGTAAGTTCAGAAACCACACGTCGCCCGGTTTGAGTTGTTCAGCCGGTACACGCTTAAGAAATGCCTGCACTGTTGCTCCCAGGATGCCCAGGTGTGCGGGTATATCCCTGCCCTGCGCAATTAAACCCCCTTTACGGTCAGTTAATGCGGATGACAAATCACCTGCTTCCCTCAACAACGGAGAGCGGGCTGAGCGCATGACCACAAGTGACATTTCTTCTGCGATTGCGGTCAAGGCATTGCGGATGACTTCTACAGTAAACGGGTCGATTTTCGTATTCATAATTCAATTCGCTTCCACGTTTATAATGATGTGCCCGGAAGGATGAACGGTGACAACGGCGCCGGGGTCAACCACAATTGTGGACCAACTGTCCTGTATGATGACAGGCCCTTCGATAGCTGAACCGACCGCGAGGGTAGCGCGATCAAGAAATTTTGTTTTCACTCTTCCATATCCTTCAAACAAGCATTCACGGCTCGTCAGTTGTTCAGGCTTTATACCTGCTTCCACCTGTCTGAAAGATGAAAATTGAAAAGTGGGCGCGGCAGTTACCGTCACTCTTAAAGTGTCAAGCACCCATGCCTCATCAGTAGAAAAGCCGAATAATCGATCGTGTAATTCTCTGAAATCAGCATTGATCGATTCTGCATCGTAAGGTTCCTGGAGTAATACATCCACGGTATCAGACTGGCCTGAGTATCTCACCAGGCCGACAACCTCGGTCTGCAGATCATTTACATCGACATTCCCACCGCCTATGGACTCGACCAGGCGCAAGCGTACCTTGTCGACAGTGTCGCCAAGCCCCTGGCTGTCCCAAAATTCAGAGGGGATATGCACGGGGCGTTGTTCTGCATAACTCATTTCTGCGGTCATGCAACCCAAGGCCGAAAAGCCGCTTGAGAAGCGCGGTATAATGACGGTTTGAATATCAAATTCCCGGGCAAGTGATACGGCATGCATCGGGCCTGCACCACCAAATGCGAGTAATGTACAGGAACGTGCATCGAAGCCGTGCTCAATTGTCACACGCCGCAGTGCGCGCGTCATATTCGCATTAGCGACGCGCCGAACACCTGATGCAGCTTCCTGAACTGTTATGTCAAAAGTTTCTGCAAGTGGTTCAAAAGCACGAACGGCTTTTTCAATATCCAGCTTCACGGCCCCGCCCAGTTTCTGGCCGCCACCAATGTAACCCAGCAGTGCATTGGCATCTGCCACGGTAGGTTGTGTGCCACCCCGCCCATAACACGCGGGGCCAGGGTCTGCACCGGCGCTGTCCGGCCCTACTCGAATGGCCTTGCCATCCTGTCGTGCAATCGACCCGCCACCTGCACCAATGGTCTCAACAGCGACCATCATTTGCCTGACAGGGTAACCTGCTATACGTTGATTGCTGCTGATTTGGATTTTTCCGTCAACGATCATGCTTACATCGGTGGTAGTCCCGCCCATATCGAATGAAATCACATTATCCAGCTGGAGATGTCTCGCCACCTCGGCCGCAGCAGTTACGCCGGCGGCAGGCCCCGACAGCGCCAAGGCCAGAGGTCGGCTCTGAACAGCATCAGCCGACGCCATACCGCCGGCCGAATGAAACAGGCGCAACGCCGTGTCTGCATCCATGACTTCCTTCAAACTCGTGATATAACCCGCAACGAGCGGCATCAGCGCGGCATTCATGACAGTTGAATTGGTGCGCTCGTATTCACGTGGTTCCGGGTTTAGTTCATGCGATATCGCGATATAGGAAATTTTATCCCTGAGCGAATCCGCCAGTCTGGATTCGTGCTCACCGTTCACATAACTGTGAAGCAGGCTGATTGCCGCTGACTCAACACCCAGTTTTTCGAACTCATCCATAACGCGTTCAATTTCATCACCTGATAACGGGAGGATCGGTAGTCCTTCAGCATCGATTCTTTCATTCACTTCAATGCGAAATTCAGGCGGGACCAACGCCTTCACTCTCGGGGTGACGTCTAAGCGGTAGAGTTCGCGTCTGTTCTGCCGTCCGATTTCAACCGTGTCTGCGAAGCCGTGTGTGGCAAATAAAGCAGTCGGTTGTAAACGATTCTCGACGATGGCATTTGTCGCCATGGTGGTACCGTGCATAATATCACTGACGTCTGAAACCACCAGGTCCATGGATTTACAGGCTGACACAATTCCTTCAACAGGTCTGTCGGGTCGACTCAATACTTTCCCCATTCGAATAGCGCCGCTGACAGAATCAACCGCAACGATGTCTGTAAAAGTACCGCCGATATCGATACCGACAGACCAATTACCTATCATCGGTTACCCCTGTTGTTACCAATGAGAACATCTCATATTCCTCTTACTC
>VYCZ01000355.1:0-1300 GCA_009843675.1 Gammaproteobacteria bacterium
CTGCAGGGTCGTTGCGATGTCCGGCACTTTGACCGCCCTGCTCATGTCACGGTTGACTACGATCAGGGTGCCGTCGCGGCCTCCTTCTTTAAGACTGGCGAGTTTCACAGCTTTCTCCTCACAAAATTAGTTACAATTGAAACTATACCTATCCCGGATAGTTCAAGTCAAGTCCGTTGATTTTTAAAGAACCCCGCTACAGTCTCACTAAACTGGTACACATCCTCAAAGCTGTTGTACATCGGGATTGGGGCGACGCGGATGATATCCGGTTCCCTGAAGTCTGTGACTGCGCCCTTGTCCGACAGGACTTTCAGCATGCCCCTGGGGTCTTTTTTAAAACGCAGGGACAGGGTGCAGCCGCGGGTCTGTTTTGCCACTGAGTACGATGGCGTCATCACCTCTACGAAGTCCCCGGCATTTTCTTTCAATAACCATTCCAGGTAAGAGGTGAGCCTGACGCTCTTGTCCCGCAGCCTGGGCATGGTCGCGGCATCGAACAGTTCCAGGCTGGCGCGCAGTGCAGCCATTTGAAAGATGGGCGGGTTGGACATGACCCAGGCTTCCGCCGTCGGGATGCGGTCTATCTTGCGATTCATCCTGAAGCGGTCCTGTTCCTTTGTGCCCCACCAGCCTTCGAAGCGCGGGATGTCATTCTTGCCGTGATGCCGTTCGTGGACGAAGGCCGCGGCCATACCGCCGGGTCCGGCATTGAGGAACTTGTAACAGCACCAGACGGCAAAATCGGCGTTATCATCATGCAGGTTCAGCAGGATATTGCCGGCGCCGTGGGCCAGGTTGAAACCGACCATGGCGCCCATCTCATGGCCGAGTTCCGTGATTGCCCGCATATCGAAGCACTGGCCGGAGAGATAGTTGCAGTTGCCCAGCATCACCAGCGCTAGTTCGCCGCCCACTGCCTCGATCTGCTCCAGGACGTCATCATCGTCCATGGCCAGTTGTCCCCGTTTCGGTTGCAGTTCGACGATGGCGTCATCAGGGTCGAACCCGTGGAAGCGGGCCTGTGAGTCGACCGCGTACTGGTCCGACGGGAAGGCATTCTTTTCGATGATGATCTTGTAGCGCGTGCTCGTCGGGCGGTAAAAACTGACCAGCATCAGGTGCAGGTTGACGGTGAGCGTGTTCATGGCCACCACTTCGCCCGGCTGCGCCCCGGCGATGCGCGCCAGGCTGTCGGCGACAAAAGAGTGGGAGCGGACCCAGGGACGCCCGGATTCAAAGTGGCCTTTGACGGCGTATTTTCCCCAGGCATCGCACTCGGCGTTCAGCGCCTCCCGGG
>VYCZ01000355.1:1310-3927 GCA_009843675.1 Gammaproteobacteria bacterium
CGCCCCCCCGGCGCGGTAGCGCCTCAGTCCGATCGAGTGGCCGGCAAAATCCAGCAGCGGTTCACCCCCTGAGTTTGTGGGGAAGGTGAATTCGGCGCGGAATCCGGCCAGTTCATCTGCCTGGTCGAACCGCCGGGCAGCGGCCAGGCAGTTGTGTTCGCGGGTGAAGTTGATTTGGGTCATGGTCGGGTTGTTGCAATTAGTTTCATTTGTAACTATACTGTATTCTGACAATTAAATCAGAAGAATTACGGGAATTATGGGGTCAGAGTAAGGAATTATGGGGGTCAGAGTAAAAATTCTTCGAATTTCTTACTCTGACCCCGTCAGTCCCATCAATCCCGTCAATCCAGACAGGAGATTTACCATGGCGACAGTTATCAGTTCAAGGGTAGCAGAAGTTGCGCAAGCTGCCGAAGCATACGAATACCTGAGCGGGTTCGGCAATGAGCATGAATCCGAAGCCCTGGCAGGAGCCTTGCCCCAGGGCCGGTTTTCCCCGCAAAAGGTGGCCTACGGGTTGTACGCGGAGAAGCTCAGCAGCACCGCGTTCACCGCGCCCCGCGAGTCGAACCGGCGCACCTGGTTTTACCGTATCCGGCCCTCGGTGACGCATGGCGATTTCCGTCCTTTGGAGCAGTCGCGCATCTTTAACGGACCCATCGCCGACGTGCCGACTCCACCCAACCAGATGCGCTGGGACCCTATCCCGATACCGGATAAACCGGCTGATTTCGTCGACGGCCTGGTGACGTTTGCCGCCAACGGCAACGCGGCTACCCAGACCGGTTGCGGTATTCATTACTACCTGGCGAACCGCTCCATGGCGGACCGCTACTTCTACGATGCGGACGGCGAACTGCTTATCGTGCCGCAGCAGGGCCGGCTGGATATCCACACGGAATGCGGACGGCTCGATGTAACGCCGGGTGAGGTCGCGTTAATACCGCGCGGGATGAAGTTTTCGGTGGCATTGCCCGATGGGCCCAGCCGCGGGTATGTCTGCGAAAATTACGGCGCCCATTTCCGCCTCCCGGAACGCGGGCCGGTGGGTTCCGACGGCTTCGCCAACGACCGTGACTTCAAGGCGCCCGTTGCCGCCTACGAGGACAAACAGGGCGACTTCGAAATGGTGTGCAAGTTTGCCGGCGGGCTGCATGCCTGCGCCATCGACCATTCGCCCCTGGATGTGGTCGCCTGGGTGGGCAACTCGCTGCCTTATAAATACAACCTTGAATTGTTTAACGTGATTGGTACAGTCAGTTATGACCACCCGGACCCTTCTATCTATACGGTGCTGACGTCCCCTTCCGACACATACGGGACCGCCAACGTGGACTTCGTGATCTTCCCGCCCCGCTGGATGGTTGGCGAAGATACCTTCCGGGCGCCCTGGTACCACCGCAACGTCATGAGCGAGTTCATGGGCCTGATCTACGGCGTGTACGACGCCAAGCCGGAAGGATTCGTGCCGGGCGGCGCCAGCCTGCACAACTCCATGGCCGCCCATGGGCCTGACGAGGCGGCCTTTGACGGCTCATCCAATACCAAACTGGCTCCGGTCAAGCAGACGGATACCATGGCCTTTATGTTCGAATCCCGTTACGTGATCCAGCCGACCCGGTTCGCCTTGGAGTCGGCGCAGCGGCAAAAAAATTATGTCGATTGCTGGCAGAAGCTGGGAAGGCACTTCAACCCCTGATACTAAGGCAGGAACAGGACCGCATAGCAGCATGTCCAGGCAAAACCCGGGTTTGAACCTGAAGGAATTCCTGCCTTACCGGCTTTCCACCGTCACCAACCGGATCAGCGCGTCGTTTGCCAGGCTGTACTCGGAGAAGTTCAACCTTAGTATTCCGGAGTGGCGCGTGATGGCCGTGCTCGGCCAGCAGCCGGGGTTGTCCGCCGATGAGGTCTGCAGCGAAACCGAGATGGACAAGGTGCCGGTCAGCCGGGCAGTGACGAAACTGTTGGACAAGGGCCTGCTCAACCGTGAATTCTCCGGCCGGGACCGGCGCCGTTCTATCCTGTCATTGTCCGAGGCTGGTTACGGCATGTATACGCAGATCGTCCCGCTGGCGCTTGCCTACGAGGCGGAATTGAAAGCCGTGTTGACTGCCGGGGAGCAGTCGCAGTTGGAGAAATTACTCGATAAATTAATGGGTGGACATCGGCAATGACAGCAGGCCGCGGAAACGGGCGCGTTTATCCCGCACCGGTTTGCCTGTCAGGGTCAGGGCGGGAAAGCGGTTGAGCAGCGCCGGGACGGCAATGCGCGCTTCCAGCCGCGCCACGTTGAGGCCGGCGCAGGTATGTATCCCGCCGGCGAAAGCCATGTGGTTGCGGGGATAGCGGGTAACGTCCAGCCGGTCGGGGTCAGGATAGACCGCGGGGTCCCGGTTGGCCGCGCCGATGGAGAAGGTCAACGTCCTCCCGGCCGGTATCCTGGCGTCATCGAACTGCACTGTCTCGGTGGTTACCCTGTTGCCGAGTTGTACCGGCGCCTCGTATCTGAGTATCTCTTCAATGGCGGAATTGATTAATTCCGGTTTATCCTTTAACAGTTGCAACTGGTCCGGATGGGTGAGTAAACAATAGATACTGTGGCCTATGAGAT
>VYCZ01000162.1 GCA_009843675.1 Gammaproteobacteria bacterium
TAAATGTCCCTTTTATGGTCATAAATGTGAGGATTAGAGTTCCTAAGATGAGAGTTCACTCCCAAAACGACCTCAATCGAGCCAACGTGAGGAAACGTGGAATGTGACAGGCCGTAATGGATCTAATACATGGGAAAGGAGACGACTACTGGCAAATCGTACATAATGGAAACCTCGTTTAAACGGTGTCCCTGACACCGGAGGAAAGTCACAGGCAAAGCGCAATGAGCAAACCAACCTGCACAATCATCGCCGGACCTAATGGGGCGGGAAAGACCACCTTTGCGCTGGAGTACCTGCCGCAAATCAATTGCAGGATCTTTCTGAACGCCGACATGATTGCCGCCGGCCTGGCGCCGTTCAGCGCGGAGAGAAAACAGCTTGAGGCCGGAAAGCTGTTTCTGCAAGAAATTGAACAAGCACAAAAAAGAAGAGAAGATTTCTCGTTTGAAACGACCCTTTCCGGCAAGTCTCACTTGTCAAGAGTGCGCCGTATGCTGACAGAAGGCTGGCGCGTCAATCTCATCTATCTCTGGCTGCCTGGCGTAGAAGCGTCATTAAGCCGCGTCCGGGAACGCGTCCTGCAAGGCGGACACAATATTCCTGAAAAAGACATTCGCAGGCGTTACGGCAAATCCTTGAAAAATCTGCTTGCCCATTACGCGCCGCTGTGTACTGAAACAGAATGTTTTGATAATTCGACAAGACCCAGGCGGCTGATTTTTCGGCAGGCAGGAGAAGATGTTATAGTGGCGAACAATGAACTGTTTGACGTGATAAGGGGACAGGCCGACATGGGTGAACAAACAGTAGTGAAAGAACAACGTGAAGTCTATGACTTCGATGGCAAGGTATATGAACTGCCCGCCAAACGCAATGCAGCAGACGTGGATGCAGAGTTTATCGGGCAAGTCCTGGATTATGCCGTCGCCAAAGAGCTGGATCGGAAGCGCAGGCTGGGCTTCGATGCGATCATCGTGGAAAACAACATGATCATGAAACTCCATCCTGACGGGAGCATGACGGAAGTCGGGCCGGTGGGGTGAGAATTTCAAGGGGACGCTCCGGTAAATTCTGCCCCCAGGCGCTTCTCTTTTAATTCAGGAGCTTGATTAGGATCTTGGAGTTGCGCTGGTAGTTGTACAGGCCCTGCTTTGCCATGGGCAGGTCTTCCAGTGAAGCCTCCTGGAAACCCCGTTCCAGGAACCAGTGCTGCGCCTGGGTGGTCAGCACGAACACGTTGTCCAGGCTCTGTTCCCTTGCCTCCTTTTCCACTTCATCCAGCAAGCGGTTGCCGTGGCCGGTATCCTGGTAATCCGGGTGTACCACCAGGCAGGCCACTTCTCCCATCCCCTCTTCCGGATAGGGATACAGGCCGACACAGCCGATGATGACACCGTCCCGGATCAGGATGGTGAAATGATCGACCTCCAGTTCCAGTTTTTCCCTGGAACGCTTTACCAGAGACCCCTGTTGCTCGTGGGGCTCGATCAAATCCAGTATGCCGCCTATGTCGCCGGCGCCGGCCTGGCGTGTCACGTCATAGGCGGAGGAGCTAACCATCAGGCCCGAACCGTCGCGGGTGAACAGCTCATTCAGTATGGCGCCGTCTTCCTCCCGGTTTAGCAGGTGGACCCTTTCGACCCCGTTAATACAGGCTTCCAGCGCGTGTTTCAGGTATTGATAGCCACCTGATTGTTCATCAAGCCGGGCCAACAGTTCTCGGGCCTCTTCTTGGTCCAACTGGCCGGCCTGCCAGCCATCCGTCAGCGCGGACAGCTCATCCTGTTCCACGAGGCATATCAGCTTGTCCGCCTGCAAGGCAATGGCCGTGTCCGCCGCCAGCGCAACGGCGGATAAATTATAGGCCTCTCCGGTAACGGAATAGCCCAGCGGCGGCAGAACGATGATTTCACCGTCGTTGAGCTTGCCGGTCATGGCGTCAGCGTCGATATAACGAGGCACCCCGGTTAGTTCAAAGTCCACCCCGTCGATAACCCCCAGGGGTCTTGCCGAAATATAATTCCCTGTGTTCACCCTGATCGCAGAATTGGACATGGGCGTATTGCCCAGGCCCATGGACAACCCGGCCTGAATTTCCAGCAGCAATCTGCCGGCGACCTCCTTGACGACGCCCATGACCACAGGATCGGTGATCCGGATCCCGTTGTGGCGCCTGGAGTCCAGCTTTTTCTCATCGAGAGCGGCTTCAATGGCGACGCGCGCGCCGAACACCAGCACCAGCCTGATCCCCAGGCTGGCAAGCAGGGCCAAGTCATGCACCAGCGCAGTAAAACCATCGCTGCGCAACACCCGGTCGCTGACCTGGATGACAAAGGTCCGGCCGCGGTGGATACGGATATAGGGCGAGGCCGATCGGAACCAGTTTACGAATTGCGATTTATCCATAGGACTAAAAATAACACGTAACTACGAAAGGTTGGTATAGCAAATTTTTTGACAGACATGAAGCGGTGGCAGGTTGGCATAGCATTTTCAAGACACGCTGTAAATACATGTACGTTCATTGCGCCCCTCCCTGAGCGCAACCCTTTGGGCGGCTGACGCCGTGCAAATCGTCTGTCCTGACGATTTGTCCCTTCCGGCCATCCATGGCCTCCAGAGGGTCTTGACAAATCTGCCTGGAGCAGATTTGGACGCCCGAAGGGCGCCCGCAGGGGGCGCACCAGGGAAGGTGCGCATCAAAATGCTATACCAACCTGTCTGAGTGCGTATTATGAGATGCAAAAGTGCGCGATCATTTTTTCCAGCAAGTCGTGCATGGGTTGTATGCGGTCCTGCTTGATGTATTCATTGGCCTGGTGCGCCTGGTCTATGTCCCCCGGCCCCAGCACCACCGTGTCCATTCCCAGCGAATTCAGGTAAGGCCCTTCCGTACCGAAATTGACCGTCCCGGCGTCGTGGCCGCTGAGTTTCTCCGCCACCTTGACGATCTCGCTGTGGGGATCGGTTTCCATGGGCGGCGTGCCGGGGAAGATTTCGTCAAACTCCACGTCGAGCCCGCGTCCGGCCAGCGCCTGTTCCACAGTCCGGCGCAAACGGCTGCGCACATCGCTTATCTCCATGCCCGGCAGCAACCTGAGGTCGATCTTCAGTTCACATTCGGCGCAGATCCGGTTCGGACTGTCGCCCCCCTGGATGGAACCGAAATTCAGGGTGGGGAACGGCACATCGAACTTGCTGTTGGAGAAGCTCTCCTGAAGTTGCCCGCGCCATTGCAGCAGGGATTTCATGACCTCATGCATGCCTTCCATGGCGTTATTGCCCAGGGCCGGGTTGCTGGCGTGTCCGGCCCGCCCCCTGAGGGTGATGGTCTCGATCATAACCCCCTTGTGCATGATGACGGGTTGCAGGCCCGTCGGTTCGCCGATGAGCGCATGGCGTCCCAGGCCCCTGTTCGCATCGACCAGGGCCTTGGCGCCGGCCATGGTGCATTCTTCGTCGCAGGTTGCGAGCAGGATGACGGGACGTTTTATCTTTTTCAGGTCGAGGGACTGCAATACCTGCATCACGATAGGGAAGAAGCACTTCATGTCCGTGGCGCCAAGACCGTAATAACGGCCGTCTTTCTCGGTCAGCCTGAAGGGGTCCTGATGCCAGGCGGACTCGTTATACGGCACCGTATCGGTATGCCCGGACAACACCAGGCCGCCACCGCCGCTGCCCAGGCAGGCCACCAGGTTGACCTTGTCCGGCCTGCCGCCGACGGGCATGGTCTCGATACCGAAACCCAGGTCGGCAAACCAGTTCGCAAGCAGTTCCACCGCGGGAAGATTGCCCTGGTCATGGCGCGGGTCGATGCTGCTTACCGTCGGCGCCGCGACCAGCGCGGCGAAGGACTCTTTGAATGAAGGTAGTGTTATCATAATAAATCCGCAGATGACGCAGATT
>VYCZ01000448.1:0-872 GCA_009843675.1 Gammaproteobacteria bacterium
TGAAACAGGCGGTTTTTCAAAACGTAACAGGTGTAATCTTCTCTTGTCAGCGCGGAGCACTTTCACATTGTATCCGGCAAGGTCTATGTGTTCTCCGCGTTTCGGCAGGTAACCGAATTCATTGATTACCAGTCCCCCTATCGTATCATAATCATCATTTCCAAGTTGCGTTCCGAAATAATCATTGAATTCCTCAATGGGTGTGAAGGCCTGTACCGTGTAGCGGTTTCTTCCGTGTTGCTCGATGGAAGTTTCTTCGTCGAGGTCGGTTTCATCCTCAATCTCACCGACGATTTCCTCAATGATGTCTTCAATGGTTACCAGGCCCGCGATCCCGTATTCGTCTACGACAATGGCCATGTGGTTGCGGTTGGTGCGAAAGTCTCTCAGTAATACGTTCAGGCGTTTGCTCTCAGGCACGAACACCGCAGGCCGCATCAACTTTTTTACCGCAAAATCCTCCGCTTCGTCATCGACAAAACAGGACAGCAAGTCCTTGGCAAGCAGGATGCCCAGCACGTCATCCTGGTCGTCGCTGACCACCGGAAAGCGTGAATGTCCCGATTCAATCACCGTTTTCATGATACTCGCCGGTTCGGCCGAATGGTGTATCACGACCATCTGCACCCGGGGCACCATGATGTCGCGCACCTGCATTTCCGCTGTGTGTATTGCCCCCTCAAGCATCATCAGGACGTCGGGGTCAAGGATATTCCTGGTTTCCGAATCCCGCAGGATTTCGATCAGCGC
Organism: Gammaproteobacteria bacterium; assembly: GCA_009843675.1. Lineage (GTDB taxonomy): Bacteria > Pseudomonadota > Gammaproteobacteria > Eutrophobiales > Eutrophobiaceae > JAAXHV01. Next base: position 751 of record VYCZ01000448.1, read on the forward strand.
CGGGAGGTCCCGGGGGTTTTTTGAAAAGGTGGAGGTGAATTTTTTCCACCAGCGAGAGGTGATATGACTCGACGGAGGTTTGTCTTTGCTCATTGGTTGTCGGCGCGCCCGTCAGACGTCAG
>VYCZ01000448.1:882-3910 GCA_009843675.1 Gammaproteobacteria bacterium
GTCTGAATTCGCGGCGCTTGTTGTAATCCCCGGAAAATAAGGGTCAGGGAATCCCAGTTCCAGCATCAGCGCGGTTTCTTTTGCTTCCATGATTTCCGCTTCCCTTTCTTCAGTATGATCATAGCCCATTAAATGCAAAATGCCATGAATAATAATATGCGCCCAATGCGCGCTCAGGGCTATGGCCTGTTGCGCGGCTTCGCGCCTGACGACGGGCGCGCAGACCACTATGTCTCCCAGCAGGGGGCCACCTGCTTCGTGCAGCGGGAAGGAAAGTACGTTGGTCGGGTTGTCGATGTACCGCCACTTGCTATTGAGAGACTGCATTTCATCTTCATCGGTAATCCGGATGGTGACTTCCCCGCCGGCGTCGTCAAGCGCCAGCGCCGAACCGGCCCAGTGCAGGATATCTTTTTCAGCCGGAACGGAATGGTCGGTTGTGATGAACTGAACGGTGATGTCAGCAGCCATTGAAATGCGGGGTGACTCCGGTTATCCGGACTCATTTCGCTCATACGCGTTCAGGATACGCGCGACCAGGGGATGGCGCACCACGTCCCTGGAGTTGAAAAATGTAAAACTGATTCCGGCCTCATCCTTGAGAATATCAATCACGTGGCGCAGGCCCGACGTTTTTCCCTGGGGCAGGTCAATCTGGGTAATATCACCCGTGATTACAGCCTTTGAATTGAAACCGATGCGGGTCAGGAACATCTTCATCTGTTCGATAGTGGTATTTTGCGCCTCGTCCAGGATGATAAACGCTTCGTTGAGCGACCTGCCGCGCATGAAGGCAAGCGGCGCGATCTCTATGACGTTTTTCTCCATGAATTTCATAACCTGGTCAAAGCCGAGCATTTCATACAGCGCGTCATACAACGGGCGCAGGTAGGGATCGACTTTCTGAACCAGGTCGCCCGGCAGGTAGCCCAGTTTTTCCCCGGCTTCCACCGCCGGCCTTACCAGGACCAGGCGCCTGACGCGGTTCTGTTCCAGGGCGACCACTGCGCTGGCCACGGCCAGGTAGGTCTTGCCTGTGCCGGCCGGTCCTATGCCGAAACTGACATCGTGGTCCCGGATATTGTTCAGGTATAAACGCTGGTTGGGGCTGCGCCCCTTGATGATACCGCGCCGGGTTTTGATGACGACTTCATCCTGCGCTTGTTCGTTGATGGAATCATCGATAGCCTTGTCCTGCAGCCACAGGTGGATTTTTTCCGGCGACAGGTTGTCCGCCGCCGTCGATTCATACAACTCGGTCAACAACCGGCTGGTGATGTTGACGATTTTGGCTGCGCCGTTAATACGGAACGAGTTGCCGCGGTTACTGATCTCGACGCCAAGCCGCCTTTCAATCTGGCGCAGGTGGGAATCCAGGGAGCCGCACAGGTTGGCAAGTCTCTCGTTGTCGGCCGGTTCAAGCCTTACTTCCGAGGAGACGGGAAAAGTGTTGTCCGTGGTAGTACTCAAGTATCAGACAGCCGCAGCCTGTTGCAGCGGCGGGTTGCATTCCAGCGGAATACCGCGCAGGGAGTTGGGGAGCGCACGGGTTATCGTTACGTCCACCATTTCGCCGATAAGCGCGGCGCTTCCCGGAAAGTTCACCACGCGGTTGTTTTCGGTGCGGCCGGCCAGTTCCCGCGGGTTTTTACGGGATGTTCCTTCCACCAGCACCTTTTGTGCCGAGCCCGTCATGCTCCTGCTGATGGTCCGGGCCTGTTGGCCGATCCTTGCCAGGAGGATTTGCAGACGCTGTTTTTTCTGTTCCGGCGTTATGTCGTCCGGGTAGCTCGCCGCAGGCGTGCCGGGTCTCTTGCTGTAGATAAAACTGAAGGACTGGTCAAAACCGATCTCCGCGACCAGGTCCAGGGTTGCCCGAAAATCGGCGTCGGTCTCGCCGGGAAAACCCACGATGAAATCGGAGGATATGCTGATATCCGGCCTGATTTTTCGCAACTTCCTTATTTTCGACTTGTATTCAAGCACGGTGTGCCCCCGTTTCATCAGGGCGAGTATGCGGTCCGACCCGCTTTGTACCGGCAGGTGCAGGTGGCTGACCAGTTCGGGTACCCGGCCATAAACATCTATGAGGCGGTCGGAGAATTCGACGGGATGGGATGTCGTATAACGAATACGGCGGATACCGTCAATCGCCGCGACGTACTCGATCAGGTCCGGCAGGTCGGCGCTGCCGCCTTCAAACGTGGCGCCGCGGTAGGCATTCACGTTCTGGCCCAGCAATGTGACCTCTTTTACTCCCTGTGCGGCGAGATCGGCCACTTCGCCGATGACGTCATCCAGGGGCCGGGAGACTTCCTCCCCGCGGGTATAGGGCACTACACAGAAGGTACAGTATTTACTGCATCCTTCCATGATGGAGACAAAGGCAACCGGACCGTCCGCCCTGGGCTCCGGCAAACTGTCGAATTTCTCAATTTCGGGAAAAGAGATATCCATGGCCGGTTTACCGGTCCGCTGCGCCTTGTCGTACAGGCCGGGTAGCCGGTGCAGGGTCTGGGGGCCGAATACAACGTCCACGAAGGGAGCGCGGCTGTAGATTGCCGAACCTTCCTGGCTCGCGACACAACCCCCGACGCCTATCATGAAACCGGGTTTTTCCCGTTTCCTGTTGCGCCAGCGGCCAAGTTCCGAGAATAGTTTTTCCTGGGCTTTCTCCCGGATGGAACAGGTATTGAAGATGATGAAATCGGCTTCATCCGGCTCCCGGGTTTCCTCCATTCCGCGGGATGCGCGCAACACGTCCCGCATCTTTGCGGAATCGTATTCGTTCATCTGGCAGCCGAATGTCTTGATAAAGAGTTTTTTTCCCATTTTCCGTCCGGTTTGCAGGGATCGGGTAAGTTACACGTTCTTTCCTGTTTTTTCCAGTGTTACCTGCCGGACTAATGCGGCCTGCCGGTCGGGGTTTCGTCCATGAGGTCCGGCGCCGGGCCGGCCTGGTGGTGGATCAACTTCCAGGAATCGTTCTCCAGGATAAAGATATTGGTGGCGATCAAGGTATTCGTAC
>VYCZ01000212.1 GCA_009843675.1 Gammaproteobacteria bacterium
TGGGGCTGGTGGTGCAGGGTCTGCTGGTTGCGGATGGGTATGGCATCCGGGTTGTCGGGAGGCGGCAGGGGATTGTCTTCCGGGTAGTATTCCGCCACTACATTGCCGAGTATGTCGATGATGAGTGATGAACCGAACCGGTGCATGAGGAGGTTCCCGTTAGCAAGCCGCTCAATCCCCGCCACGCGGGATAACGATTCGTACCACCAGACCACCTCGCCCCGGTTGTCCAGGGCCACAATCAGGCCGAAATTGACCGACCATTGATATTGTTTTTCTGTCAGCCAGTGACCGCGGCCCAGGGCACGGCGGCGGGCGCTAAGGAAGGTAACGCCCGGTTCCATGCGCTCCGGTTCGGAGACGGAAACGGTAATCTGGGGAAATTTCAGTTGATCCGGGTATCCCGGCGTCGTGTGCCTGAATGTCTCTACATGAACCTTGCCGTCTGCGGAGCGCAAGGTCAAGGTGATCTCGTGTTCGCGTTCGGCCCGCATCCCCAGCACCGGTATCGAGTACTTACCATCTTCAGCGCTGTCCGCATCGAAGGAAGCGTCCCAGGTATTTTGTCCATCCGTAATCCCAATATGGATGTCAAGCTCTTCGTTACTGGCGAATTCGATGACTGCGGCCAGCGGCACCCGGCCGGACGGATTCACGATAAATTCCGGCGGGTCGGTGAAGTCAACGGACGCAGCCGGCGCCGGCAGCGGACTGAGGAGCAGGATGAGACAAAAAAGCTTGAGCGATAGGGTTTTCATGTCAGTTTACCGAAATTCTTTGCAGGTACCATGTCTTGAGCCTGCTGAGGTTTGCCTCCTGGATGGAATACGGGCCGGGCCGGTAAACACCGGACAGGACGCCCGCCTGGTTGTTTTCCGTGATCGTTTTATCCTGCCTGGTGGTGACGTCCCAGAAAAAAGTGATGTCTTCCGGGTCGTAGTCAACCCCCTCCTGTGCCTTTTCATCCACCAGCCAGGTGAATGTGATATCGGTATCCAGAACGCCCCGCGGGGTGAACTGCGTCATCACGGCAAAATCATTGGTGGCCTGCACGATGCTCATGGGATTGAACACAAAAACGGTGACGCCGCCGTCAAAACCCCGGTAGTTTCCCATCAGCACCTTGCAGGCCGGCTTTCCGTCCATGGTTTCGGACTGGAAGCCTTTTTGAATAAACGTTCTGGATGCGCGCACGTCGCCCGTTTCTTCATTGCCGCCGGGGTACACGCCTGTAAGGTGTCCCATGGCGCGTGATTCCGTCTCCCATTGTTCAAAAACAGGCGTGAATTCTCTTTCCGCGGCTTCCGGGCCCGTACCTTTGCCAGCGCCCCTGGCAAGTATCTTGAGCCTGTCGTGCACCGCGCTGTACTCGGGGTGGGACGGCGCGCAATGGTAGCACTCAAAAAAGTTTTCTATCACCAGTTTCCAGTTTGCCCGGGTGGGGTAGCTCTTCATGTTCGCTATTTTCGCCCTGGCCAGCCCCTGCTGCTCGGCAAAATCATGATAGGACCCGTACAGGGTCTCCAGGTCCGGCGGCTCGTCCTCTGACAGGTTGATGAAGATCAGTCCTTCGAATACCTGGATGTGGCATGGGTCCCGGTAGACGTTATGGTAGGCATTGATTACTGTCTCACTCTCCCGGATGATAATGATAGATTCCTGCCCGATCTCATATAAAAAGTATTGTCCGGGTTCGGGGATTCTGGACACATGGCCGACCATCATCCAGAGCCTTGATATAATCCTGGTCAGTTCCAGCTCGTAAATTTCCGGGGTGCAGTAAAAATCCTGTTCAAGAGTGACCCCCGGGTTTTGCTGCGCCGAAGCGACCAGTTTTTCCAGGTTGTTCATCACCGTCAGGCGATGTCGAGTAACTGCAGGGCCGCTCGTTCGCCTTCCTCGGCCGCCGTGGGCCATAGCTGGTGGCCAGTGAGCTCCGAGTGGCCGAAGCGCACCCGCCCGAAACCCCGGCGGATGATGTCGCTTGGGGCCTCGCGCCCTTGATTGCCGAAATAAAACCCCGGCCCGCTTACCCCGTAGGCATGGCCGTGGCGGTTGGCGATGATGCCGGCGATGTCCCGTTTGGCATCGAAACCGTAAGCGGAAAACATCTCGCTGAACTGCTCGCGTATGCGGGTCTCGATCTCCCGATAACTCATGCCGAACATCTGCATGCGGGAGGCCACCGCCTGTTCCTTCAACGGCATGCCGTGCAGGGTGAACGGTATGAACAGGGTCAATACCGTGGGTTTGGCGGGGTCCAGCGGCATCGGCGCCTTGCCGTCGAACAACATCTGCCGGCGCAGGCTCATGAACCAGCCGAAACCCTCGAACCAGCGCGCCGCGGAGATACCCAGGTTCTCCATGAACTTCCAGTTGCGCACCGCCACGTTCAACGTGAGGATGGGGGCATGGTGGAACTCGCCCATGGCCTCGAAGTGTTCATCGGGCAGGTCCCTGACGATATAGCGGTTGACCCACTGGCCGCTGCACACCGCTACGTGCCTGGCGTTAACCCGGTGCAGTTCGCCGTCCTTGTAGTAGGTCACGGACACATCATCGGCCATATCCGGCGGTCCGTTATGTTCAACCGCGGCAACGGTGCTGCTCAGGCGCATCTTCACGGGTGCGTTGCGCCGGTCCAGGTCCTCCCAGTTGACCCGGCTGTAGACCGCCATGTTGGCCAGCGAAGTATCGCCGCTGATGGCGTCCGGTATCAGGAACCTGACGAAGTACCTGAGCAGCGCGCCGTTGCCCCCGGGGAAGGACGCGATATAGGAGAAATTGGTGGGGTCGCCCAGTCCCTGGTACCTGCGGTAGGCGTGGACGCCCGGCGCCACGAACTCGTAGGCCTGGTACGCCGATATCACGTCGCAGCCCAGGCCGGTGCCCATGGCGGCCAGCAACGGGTCGAGATACGGGAACACCTCGTCCGAGAGTCCCATCACGTTCATGACGAATTCCTTGTAGGTCATGCTGTCCAGCCACTGCTTCCAGTCCGCGCGGCGCGGCGGCCGGCGGAACAGTTCCATGGCGTAATAATCGTTTTTCAGGTTATCGGAAATGGGCGCATTGCGCATGCCGTTGGACCAGGGGTCCTTGATCCAGCCATGCTCCCTGAAGTACCAGCCCAGGTCGGCGTCCTCCCAGCGGGCGTGCATGGCGCCCCAGACATCGACCGGGACCAGTATGTCCTTGTCGGTGCCTTCCAGTTCCTGGTGTTCGAAACTCTCCGGCAACCCCAGTTTCTGCCACATGCGATGCACCGACAGGGGTAGCCGGGCCTTGTCCTTGCTGAATACCGTGCCGGTCGAACCCTGGGGCCCCCACAACCGGTAACCGTCCACCTCGAACTCGTTTTCCTTGGCCTCGCCGCCGAAGATGGCGTGGTTGTCCAGCAGCAGGATGCGGGCATCAGGATTGCCTTCCAGGTAGGTGGCCGCCGCCGTAATACCGGCGAAACCGCATCCCACGACGACCAGGTCGAAGGTTTCGCCGGTGTCGCGTGCGCCGCCAAGCTGCTTGTCGAATTCACGGTTCCTGATGGCATGGGCGGCGTTGACCACTTCATGGGTATTGCCGTTTTTCCCCGCGTAATCGCCCACCCCGCCGGGTCCGGTCCAGTCTGCCGTGAGGCCGGTCAGGGGTACAGGCATCTGCTGGGGGATGCTGCGGTTTTTTACGGCGGGGTTGTTGCCCGCCCGGGTACCAGGCGCGTGCACGGCGAGCAGGCCGGCGCCGGCCCCCACCAGGGTGTTGCCGACAAAATCACGCCGGGTGATTTCCCGGTCCAGCCCCAGCAATGATTCTTCTCTTTGCGTCTTTTTTTTGCTCATTCTATGGACCTTTTCACGATGTGCCCTCCCAGCCAATGGTCACGGGTACAGAGGGAGAGGTCTGTCTTGTAT
>VYCZ01000263.1 GCA_009843675.1 Gammaproteobacteria bacterium
TCTCCTTATAGCCCTGGGCATTCCGGTCGCATTTGCCTTTCTCGGCGCCGACGTTATCGGGGTCATGCTGTTCATGGGTGGTGAAGCGGGACTGGCGCAACTGGTCAGGAATGCGGCCAACGCGCTCACCCGTTTTGCCCTGGTGCCCGTTCCCCTGTTCCTGATCATGGGCGAGTTGTTTTTCCATTCAGGACTTGGGTTTCGCGCGTTCAATGCGCTGGATAAACTGTTCGGCCGACTACCGGGCCGCCTGTCGTTTGTCACCGTTGGCGGCGGCACCATGTTTGCGGCGTTGTCCGGTTCCAGTATGGCATCCACTGCATTGCTGGGGACGCTGATGGTGCCGGAGATGTCGAAACGCGGGTATAAGAACCGCTTGTCCATCGGGCCGATACTGGGCGTCGGCGGTCTGGCCATTCTCATACCGCCTTCCGCTCTTGCCGTATTGCTGGGCAGCCTGGCCTATATCGATATCGGCATGTTACTCATCGCCGGGGTCGTGCCGGGACTGGTGCTCGCGACACTGTACGGTCTCTACATCGTTATCAGTATCCGCCTGGACCCGGGTTCTGCGCCTGTGTATGACGTAGTTGAAATACCGCTAAGGGAAAAAATCATGCTGGTCGTCAGGGACGTACTGCCGATGGGTTTCATCGTCTTCCTGGTGGTCGGCATGATCATACTGGGGTGGGCAACACCCACCGAGTCGGCGGCCTGCGGCGTTGCAGGTGTGCTCATTCTTGCCGCCTGTTACCGGTGCCTGACAATGGACACCATCATTAAATCATTGCTTGGCGCCACCCGGGTCACCGTGATGATGTTCATGATTATTCTTGGCGCTTCGACCTTCAGCAAGGTACTTGCTTTCTCAGGCGCCACGACAGGCCTGCTGGAATGGGTCGGCACACTCAGCCTCGCCCCCCTCGCGGCCCTGCTCATCATGTTCGTCATCATGCTGATGCTGGGCACATTCATGGAGCAGTTATCCATGATGATGCTGACATTGCCGATATTCATCCCGCTGGCCCATTATTACGGCTTTGACCTGATCTGGTTCGGCGTGATCGTGCTGCTGGCCATCGAGATGAGCCTGTCCATGCCGCCGATGGGACTGCTGCTGTTCGTAATGAAAGGCGTGGCGCCGCCCGGCACCCGGATACAGGACATCTGGCTCGCGGCCATCCCCTTCATAGCCTGTTCCGCGATCCTGCTGGTTCTATTGATTTTTTATCCGGAGATCGCCTTATGGCTGCCGGAACTGAGTAAATCACCCGGATAACTGCGCTACCTTGTCGGTCTTCTGCTCCGCCCCGATGGCCGCGTAACCGCTGTCAACAGGGACATCAGCGCCGTTGATGCCGGACGCGGCATCGGAACACAGGAATACCACGGTGCGGGCGACCTCCTCCGGGTCCACCGCCCGGCCGGACAGGTGGAAGTCTCCGGCAACCCGGTCCGCTTTCGCCCGGTCGTTCCCGGTCATGTCGCGAATCACGTTCGACCAGACCCAGCCGGGAGAGACACAATTGACGCGTATATTGTCTTCCGCCAGCAACAGGGCCTCGTTCCGGGTAGCCCCGATGATCGCCGCCTTGGACGCGGCATATAGCATGCGTCCGGGTTGCGCCCGCTTCCCGCTGATACTGGCGAAGTTCACGACCGCGCCCCCGCCGCGCCGGCGCATGTGCGGCGCGACTTTCTGCACGAATATGGCGCCGCTGACCAGGTTCACATCCAGGGCCTCCCGCCATTCACCGCGCGTCGATGCAATACCGTTGTCCAGGTAGGTGCAGGCGACATTCACCAGGCAATCGATGCCGCCCCATTGATCGAGCGTCTGTTGTATGACCGCATCTATCTGCGCGTCATCGGTGATGTCGGCAGGGATGAACTTCAGCGCGCCGCCCGCTTCCTGTTCCAGCTCGCGGCCGCCAGCCTCATCTATATCACACACCGTCACCTGCGCCCCGGCCCTGATGAATTCATGGGCAACTTTTCTGCCTATCATGGTTGCGCCACCCGGTATGAGCGCGACTTTATTTTCGAGATTAATCATAATGCCATCACCTCCTCCGCGATGATTTTTATGCCTTCCCGCACCACGTCGTCGTTCATTGAATACGTCATGCGTATGCATTCCTGCTTGTGCTGCCAGGGGTCATCGTCCAGCCCCGGGAAGAAATACTCGCCGGGGATGACCAGCACGCCACGTTGTTTCAGGCGCTGGTACAGTTCCTGGCTGGTGACCGGCAAACCGGGGAACCAGAGCCAGAGAAAAATCGCCCCTTCCGCCTTGTGTATGTAATAGTCAACTCCCGCCAGTTCTTCATGCAGCAGGGCAATGGCCCGTTGCGCCTTCTCTTCATAATAGGGCCGTATCAGGGTCCTGCTGATTTCAGTCACCTTACCGGTTCGGACCAGGTCGCAGGCCAGCGCAGGACCGACGCTCTCCGGCGCCAGGGTCAGGATACCGTTGATATTGCTGAGCGCCGTTATGATGGCGGACCGCGCTACCACTATCCCGGTACGCGTCGCCGGCAGACCCAGCTTGGACAGGCTCATCGACAGGATGATATTCTCGTTCCAGACCAGTTCCGCTTCCGTGAAAATGATGCTGGGGAACGGCATCCCGTAAGCATTATCGATTATCAGCGGTATCCCGCGCGCGCCGGAGATTTCGACCAGCTTGCTCACCTCGCTGTCCGTCAACACGTTGCCGGTGGGGTTGGTGGGGCGCGACACGCATATCGCGCCCGTGGATTCATCCACGGTCAGGCGATCAAAATCCACGTGATACTTGAAAGTGCGGTCCGGCAGTTTTTCGATCGTCGGCCTGTTCGCCGTAAAAATACCATCCGCCAACCCCACGTCTGCGTAACCGATGTATTCCGGCGCCATGGGCAACAGGATTTTCCTGGTTGCGCCGCCGGCAAATTCCCCGGCGAACATGTTGAACATCAGGAAAAACGCCGCCTGGCTGCCGGTGGTCAGCGCCACGTTCTCCGCGGTCACTCCCCAGCCGTATTCATGGTTCAGCAGGTCGGCAAGAGCTTCCAGAAACTTCATGCTGCCCCGGGGCGGGTCATAATCGCCGACGACCCGGGCAAACTCGCTGGGCCGGTCCAGTATCTGTTGCATCCGGTCCCGGAAGAATGCCTGGACTTCGGGGATATGGGCAGGGTTGCCGCCGCCCAGCATGAGTACATCCTGCTCGCCGGCCATGGCTTCACCCAGGTCATCCATCAGCAGGATGATGCCCGAATGCTCCGAAAACCGTTGTGCAAATTTCGAAAAATTCATTTTTTTGTTATTCCCTGTCCGATTGTTATGAGACGGATAGCGCGTTCCGCCGCGTTGGCAATGTTTTCCCTGGAGTTCGCCAGCGCTTCATCCAGTGTCATATCCCTGGCAATGGCCGGCTCCAGGCCGCCGATCCCGTGTTTGAAGACTTCCCCGGCGTCATCTGCCAGTCCTCCGCCGATGGCAACAACCGGCACGCCGTATTCGCCGGCAAGACGTGCGATCCCCGCCGGTGTCTTGCCGAATGCCGTTTGAAAATCAACCCTGCCCTCGCCGGTCAGCACCAGGTCCGCGGAGCGCAGGTGGGTCTCGATGGAGGTGGCCCTGCTGATTATCTCGATGCCGCTCTGCAGTTCCGCGCCGGCGAATACCAGCAGTCCCGCGCCCATGCCGCCCGCCGCGCCCGCACCGGGTACCGGGTCCACGTCCACTCCCAGTTCCCGCTCTATTACCTCTGCAAGGTGTTTCAGGTTTGCATCCAGGGTCTTCACCATGGCCTCATCGGCGCCTTTCTGCGGCGCAAACACCCGGGACGCGCCGTTTTCGCCGGTCAGCGGATTGTCCACGTCACAGGCAACCTGGATATGCGCCT
>VYCZ01000302.1 GCA_009843675.1 Gammaproteobacteria bacterium
TGCAACGCGAACCAGACGCTGATGATGCTGGACAAACCGACCCTGCTGGAGAGCTTCCTGCTCTCTTCCATCCGTTACGAGAGCGAACTGCACAACCATACGGTCGTTCACTCGGACGCCTCGGTCCTCCCGGACAGCGCGGTCCAGGCGCTGGACACCCGCAGCAACCACATCGAGCAGTACGGCGCCAGGCCGGACAACTACGAGATCACCTACATCATGCACAACCAGCAGCCCTGGGCAAAACGCTCGGACAAGCCGTGCCTGGTGACGTATAACCCGGTCAGCCCCATCGACGAGGGAAAGATCGTGAAGAAGTGGTGGTTCCAGCACATCGTGCACGACGTGCGTCACGTGGCGTTACTGGTCCACCTGTTCCGTTTCGTCCAGGGCAAGCGACGCACCTGGCACTGCGGCGCCCATACCTTGATCAACAGCCAGGAGACCTGTTTCGTGACCGGGCTGGTGACCGCGAGACAGCTCGGGGCGGATTACCCGTTTGAGGATCCCGAAGCGCGCAAATGGTTCAACTTCTACGGCCGCTTGATGTATGGCTTGGGCTTAAGGAAGGCGTAAATAATGTGTCGCAAGCGACAATTTAACAGACTGGATTCCCGCCTTCGCGGGAATGACGGTGGAGGGGACGTGTCGCCTGCACCTCTCTCGTCATGCCGGGCTTGACCCGGCATCCAGTGGAATACTGTGTCGCCCGCAGGGCGACCCTTTACAACTTACCCAGGGCCTTTAGTACCTTCTCCGGTGTGATGGGCAGTTCGTGTATGCGCACGCCGATGGCATTGTAGATGGCATTGGCTATGGCCGCGGCAGGCACGATCACGCATAGTTCCGACATGCTCTTGGCGCCGAAGGGTCCGGTGGGTTCATGGGACTCGACGAAAATGCTTTCGATTTCCGGCGGCATCTCCACGGCCGTGGGGATCTTGTAGTCCAGGAAATCGCCGGAGAGGCAGGCGCCGGTATCCTGGTCGAACTGGAGGTGCTCCATCAGTGCATAGCCCATGCCCTGTTGAAACCCCCCTTCCACCTGGCCCTGGGCGGATTTCGGATGAAATACCTGGCCTATGTCCGAGGCATGGACCACGCGCAGGACCTCAACCTCGCCCGTATCCGTATCCACTTCCACCTCAACGAACTGGGCGGCATTGGGCGAAGGATTGGAGGGCGGCGCCTGGCTGGCCGAACCGATGATGGTGCCTTTCTCTTCGATTGACGTCGGGACCGGCCCCTGTTCGGTTACCTGCACGAACGGCGATTCGGCGCGCGCGATGATATCCGTAATCGGCACGCCGGAATCCGGTGAGCCTTTGACCATGACCTTTCCATCTTCGAGGTAGAGATCTTCAGGGTTGGCCTCCATCACCGCGCCGGCTGCCTTGAACAAACACTTTTTGGCCTCAACCGCCGCGGCTTTCGTGGCCAGGCCGGCCGAATAGGTGGCGCGGCTGGCATGGGTGGGCGCGTCGAACGGCGCGGTGTCCGTATCCGCGTACACCACCTTGACGGCTTCGGGGGGCAGGGTCAGTTCCTCCGCCACCACCTGGGTCAGCATCGTGATCTGGCCGGAACCGAGGTCGACGTTGGACGACACGATATCGGCCGTGCCGTCGCGGTTCATCTTCACCGTGGCCCCGGAATGTTCGAGGATGTCGGGGAAGCCCACGCAACCGCTCACCCAGAGGGGATGGCAGGCAAAACCGATCCCGCGTTTTCTGGGGCCTTGCGAAGAACCGGGCGCATTGCGGTTGCCGAAGCCGATCCTGTCGGCTCCCTGTTTCAGGCAATCATCCAGGCGATAACTGTTCAGTTTATGTCCCTGTAATACAGGGTGGGGATCGCCTTCCTTATGGGTATTCCTGGAACGGAATTCGAAGGGATCAAGGCCCAGTTTTTCGCAGATTTCATCATTCTGGGATTCCACCGCGAAACAGCCCTGCGGCGCGCCGTAACCCCGGTAACCGCCGCCGATGATGTTGTTGGTATACACCGCGAACCCTTCCCAGGTCTGGTTCGGGCATTTCCACGGGAAGAACGTCCCGTACAGGCCATGCACCATGATCACCTCGGCCCCGTGCGTGGCATGGGCGCCGGCATCCAGGATACTTCTTATATGGCGCGCGGTGTAAGTCCCGTCATTCTTTACCCCGGTCTTGAGATAGACCTTGATCGGGTTGCGCGTGGTCGAGATGAAGTCCTCCCAGCGGCTGTGTTCGATGCGTACCGGGCGGCCGGTTTGAAGACTCAAAATTGCCGCGATGGGTTCGATATGGCCGATGTCCAGCTTGCCGCCGAAACCGCCGCCGATATAGGCGGGCTTGACCACGTTGATCCGGCTTTCAGGAATATCCAGCGCCACGGACATCTTTTCCCTGAGACCGAAACCGTGCTGCATGGAGGAATGCACCGTCAACCTGCCGTCGGTTTCACTGTCCACCACGCACACCCGGGGTTCCATGTAACAGGTATGCACGCGCTGGGTCTGGTACACGCCCTCGAAAATATGGTCCGCTTCGGCAAACCCGGCTTCCAGGTCGCCGAACACAAAAGAGGGGTTTTTGGCAACATTGCCGGGCGCGGTATCATGCAGTTGCGGCGCGCCGTCCTGCATCGCCGCTTCCGGGTCGAACACCGTGGGCAGTTCCTCGTATTCCACGTCTATGAGCTGCAATGCGGCTTCAGCAACCTCCTCCGTGGTCGCCGCGACGGCAGCCACGGGCTGGCCGGCCCAGCGCACCCGGTCGCTCATCACGACAAAGTCCTGCACCATGCTTTTCGCGTCATGGGGGACAAAATAAACCGGGCAGAATTTATTCTGCGGGACATCGGCATGGGTAATGACCGCCTTGACGCCCGGCAGTTTTTCCGCCTCGCTGGTGTCGATGCCGAAGATCCTGGCATGGGGGTACGGGCTGCGCAGCAACCTCGCGTGCAGCATTCCCGGCAGGCTGAAATTGACGACGTAATGCTTGCCGCCGGTGATTTTGTCATAAGCATCGGGGCGGGTTACGCTTTTTCCGACCACATTGAGTTCTGTCATGGTTACGCTCTCTCCGTATATTGCCTACAGGCGCGTCGCCGCCAGTTTGATGGCGTCAACTATTTTCGTGTACCCGGTGCACCGGCACAGGTTGCCGGATATGCCCTTGCGGATATCATCCTCCCCGGGATCCGGGTTATCGGCCAGTAACTGTTTTGCGGCCATCATGATCCCGCAGGTGCAATAACCGCATTGCACGGCATCGGCATCGATAAACGACTGCTGTATTACGTCCAGTTCACCATCCGTGCGCAGGCCCTCCACCGTGGTGACTTTCCTGTCCTTGACCTGCAGCGCCAGCGTCATGCAGGCATACACGGCCCTGCCGTCAACCAGTACGGTGCAACAGCCGCATCCGCCGGAATCACAACCCTTTTTCGATGCGGTCAGCCCCACTGTCCCGCGCAAGGTATCCAGTAAACTGTCATAGGGTTGTACCGCGACTTCGTGTGCTTCGTTATTAACATTCAGTGAAATCACCTGTTTCATTTTTCTTCTCCCTTCATCCGGCGCGTTCGAGCGCCTTGCGTATCGCCCTGGCCACCAGCACCCGGGTCATCTCCGCACGGTATGCCGCAGACGCCCTGTGGTCCGAGATGGGGTCCACATCGGATTTTGCCGCTTCCGCTGCCCTGTCGATGGTCCCGGCGTCGACTACGGCGCCGACCAGCGCCTGCTCGGCGGAGCCTGCCCTGGCCGGGGTTTCGCCTGTCCCCCCGCCGACAAACACCCTGGCCTGGCTGCATGTATTCGACCTGTCCATTGTCAGCGCAACGGCAACGTTGAGAATGGCAAGGACGTTGGCATTGGTCTCCAGCTTGATGAATGCGCTGGC
>VYCZ01000453.1:0-1825 GCA_009843675.1 Gammaproteobacteria bacterium
GGTCGCCAAACGCCTGGTGTAGATCTCAGGGGACACAGTCGCCGGCGCCATATCCCACGGCGCAACGGGAAAGGGCAACGACCAGGTGCGGCTGGAAATGGGCGCCTACGCCCTCAAACCCGATATCAGGGTCATCGCGCCGTGGCGCGAGTGGGACCTGGATTCCCGGCAAAAGCTGCTCGCTTACGCCGAACGGCACGGCATCCCCATCGAGGCCAAACGCGCGGGTTCCTCCCCCTATTCCATGGATGCCAACCTGCTGCATATCTCTTATGAAGGCGGCGACCTGGAAGACCCGTGGCAGGAACCGGACGAAACCGTATGGCGCTGGAGCGTGGCGCCTGAGAACGCGCCCGATGAGCCGGAAATCATCGAACTGGATTTCGAAAACGGCGATGCCTGCGCCCTGAACGGGGTCGCGATGTCACCGGCACAGTTGTTGAAGGCGCTGAACGAAACCGGCGGCAGGCACGGCATCGGCCGTACCGACATCGTCGAGAACCGATACGTGGGCATGAAATCCCGGGGCTGCTATGAGACCCCCGGCGGGACGATACTGCTCAGGGCCCACCGCGCCATGGAATCCATCACCCTGGATCGCGAGCTGGCGCACATGAAAGACGACCTGATGCCGCGTTATGCCAGGATGATTTACAACGGCTACTGGTGGAGTCCGGAACGCATGTCCCTGCAGAAGCTGATCGATGACAGCCAGGCAACGGTAAACGGCCGCGTGCGCCTTAAGCTGTATAAAGGCAACGTCATCGTATGCGGTCGAAAATCTGAAACGGACAGCCTGTTCAGCCAGGACGTCGCCACCTTCGAGAGCGACACCGGCAGCTATGACCAGAAAGACGCTGAAGGTTTCATCAAGCTGAACGCACTGCGGTTGCGCATGCGAAATTGAGAGTGACCGGGGACGGACTTGAAGCCCATCCCCAATCCTCTATTCCGTTCCGAGTACGATTTGTTTCTCCCGCATGTCTTCAAGTACGGAGGCGCCGCCGCCGATCACGGCTTCGGGGTCGGGGTGCGCTATTTCCGCGGCTATCTCCGTGAGGATTTCCCGGCCGGTGTTGCCGCGTTCGTTTTCCTTCAGGCAATCGACCAGGCGCGCCGCCAGGGGGTTAAGTTCGATAAACCTTACCTTGTCCTGCCGGTCCCGGTAGACGAGCAGACAGACAGGCTGTGCCGGTTTTGCTTCGGGCAGGAAATCCGGACCGATACGATGCACCGGGTATTCATAGGCCAGGGACCAGGACAATTCGTTCAATACCGGAACGCCTGAGAGCAAATCACCCTCCGGGTTGATGCCGTCCTGCCTGATCTCCCGGGTGTCCAGGGACAGGGCCAGTTCCACCCACTCGTAGTGAGCCAGTTCAAGCAGGAACGGATACATGCTCCCGGCGGTTTCCTTTTCATCTTGCAGGTACTGGAGAAACTCCTGGGGCATCCTGGGGAACAGGGGCGTGCGGGCCTTGTGGTTTCTGAAATATTCGCGCATCAGCGAATGCCATTCATCATCCTTGAGCACCTTTCTCAGCACCGGGAAACTGTTCGCCAGGAAACTTTCCACGTTGCGATACAGCAGGTCGCGATAGATCGCCATGCGGCGCTCTTCAATATCCTCCGGCGCCGGCGCGTTGTCCGGGTCGCGAATATGCCGTGTAAACCGGTACTGGATGTCCTTAAAGGAGTCTTTCGTGAATGGCAGGTTCACCGGAATAATCTTTCTGTCCGGGGACGGACTTAAGTCCGTCCCCACGAGCTGCCTGATCGGACTGGAGCTGGTGAATCCTGTTAACTTCACCAAGCAACTCAGGCA